>CAMDQP010000012.1 GCA_945906115.1 Opitutus sp. GAS368 | reverse complement strand
ATCAGTCCGCCGAGGCCAATCGTGAGCGCAATGAAGGGCTCGATCCAAGCACCCGGGTTGCCGACCCAGCCGAGCGCGACCGCGCTGAGCGTGATACTATGTCCGAGCGTGAACACGAGGGAGCGGCCGAGGGCCTGCCGGAGCGAGGCCGCACCGAGGAACATCGCCAACATGAACAGACAATGATCCCAACCGTCGGGTAGCACGTGGCCGAAGCCGTCGGCCAGCAGCGCGACGATTGTCTGGTTGTCGGTCGCAACCGAGTCGTCGCCGATCTGAAATTCGCCAGGTTCGTTCTTCGACACCGCCATGACCGTCTGGAATTCCATGCCCTTGCGGAGGTTCGTGAAGACCGTGCCGAGGGCGTCAGGGAAACGGAGCACGAGTTTCTGCGTGCCTGCGGGTAACGCTGCCGTGAACTTTGCGTTCATCATCACTGGGTAGCGATCGGCTTCGCCTTGGCGGCCGGACTGCGCGAGGATCTGTTCAGCCGTCGGGAATGTTTCGATTTTCCATGCCACGGGTTTTCCGTCAGCTTCGAGGCGGAGGCCGGCGAGGAACTGTTGACGGCCTGGTTCGATGGACGAGGCCAGGCGCCCGGGCGTGAACATCAGCACATCGAGGTCCTTGATCGGCGCGTCCTTGGGCAACTGGCCGAGCAGGAAGGAGGGGACGTCGAATTTCACCGTCAGCGCGAAGTCATTCTTCTCATCGATGACGCCGATGCTGGAGGCTTCCTTCCACTCTGGGTGGGCCCAGAGGAGCGTCGGTAAGAGGGCCGTAAGCCAGAGCAGGAAGACTCGCCGCATGGGGAGTGAGTACGACGGTCGGCCGTCGCGTTCCAACTAAAACCGCTTACTTCGCACCTTCTTCGCGGCGGAAGAGGGGCTTTGCCGTAAGTGCGCAGAGTGTGAAGAGGCATTTCTTTTCGCCCAGGCCGCGGATTAATGGGCGGATTATTCCGAACTGTCGGCGTCTTTGTAGCTGCGTAAGACGCGCGGGTTCTGAAAGGAGCCAGGCTTAAAGAAGACTTTCTCCATGAAGAGCCCGCGAGCAGGAGCGGTCGGCACTTCTGAGGTGATGGCACGTTCCTTCCGGTAGGCAAACAGGCGTTCCGGGGTCATTTTCCCCTCGCCGACGCGGAGGAGTCCTCCGACGAGGCGGCGGACCATCTTATAAAGGAAGCCGCTGCTTTCGGCGATGATGGTAATCCGCTTGCCGCGACGGCGGACTTCGAGTCGGCGCAGGTCCTTAACGGGGTTTTCCTTCTCCATGCCTTGACCGTGGTTCGCACCGAACGCATAGAAGTCATGCTTGCCGAGCAGAAGCTTGGCGGCCTGTCGCATCAGCTTCACGTCGACGGTCTTCATCCCTAATCCCAGGCAGAAGCGCGCCTCCCAGGGCGGCGGGTAACCATCACATATCTCGTAGCGGTAGCGTTTGCCGCTGGCATGCCAGCGACAATGAAAAGTCGGCGCAACGCGCTGAATCTGGGTGACGAGCAGACCGTTCTGCTCGCACGAGTTCATCGCGTGGACGAGGTAGCTGCAGGGGTGAGGCCAGAAAGCGTCAAAATGAAAACGTTGCCCGACGCTATGAACGCCGGAGTCCGTGCGACCGCTGCCGTGGATGACGATCGGGGTCTTGAGGATGCGTGACATGCGAGCCTCGAGCTCGCCTTGAATCGAAAGCCGCCCCGTCTGGACCTGCCAGCCGATGTGGTCGGTGCCATCGTAGGCCACCGTCGCTAGGAAGCGCTCGAGCTTCGGCGTGAACGGTTTCTTGGTCTTGGCGGGAGGCATATCAGGAGCCGAGGCCGCGGCTATTGAGAAAATCCTGGAGCAAAACGGCGGCCGCGCGGGAGTCGCGTTCACCGGAGCGGGCCTGCTGCTTGCGCTCGTTGGCCGAGCGGGCTTTCCGTCCTCCGAGCTCATCGGCCGCCTGGCTCGTAAGGGCTTCGTCGACTTTCTCGATGGGCAGGGCGAAACGCCGGGTGAGTTCAGCCGCGAAGACGTCGACCTCGTCGCAGCGCTTGGTGCGTTCACCTTCGACCGACAGTGGATAGCCGAGCACGAGCAAGGTAACCTTGAGGCGGGCGATCTCCTTGCCGATTTGGTTGAAGCGCTCTTCGGCGCTTTCCGCGACTGCGGCGGGCAGGGGGAAGGCGAACCCGAGGTCGTCGGCATGGCTCAGCCCGACCCTGCGGGAGCCATAATCGATGCCGAGAAAGACCGATGCCACGGGGTCAAGTTGGGACACCTTGGCGGATTATTCAATCCGACACGTGGAAGGGGCGGTTTGACACCGCACCATGCGGGGGTTCCACTGTCGGTATGTCCGCGGAACTGCGCCTGAGTGACCACGAGAGGGCCCTGTACTCCCGGCAGATCCGTCTGCCCGGGGTAGGGGAGGCCGGTCAGCTGCGTCTGCGCGAGGCCAAGGTCCTGCTCTTGGGTGCCGGTGGCCTAGGTTCCCCGGTCGGTCTCTATCTGGCTGCCGCCGGTGTTGGGCTCATCGGCATCGCCGACTCGGACAAGGTCGAAATCTCGAATCTGCATCGGCAGATCATCCACGGTTTCGACACCTTGGGACTCCCGAAGACCATTTCCGCCGCCGAAGCTCTCGGGGAGATTAATCCGGGTCTCAAAGTCGCGCTGCACCCCGAGGGCTTCACGGTCGAGAACGCCGCCGACCTCGTCGCCCGTTACGATGTGGTCGTCGATGGTACGGATAACTTCGCGACCCGTTTCCTCGCGGCCGATGCCAGTGTGCTGGGTGGCCGACCCCTGGTGCATGGGAGCGTCCTGCGCGAAGCTGGCCAAGTGGGCGTCTTCCTCCCGAAGACTGGCTGCTACCGTTGTCTCTACCCCGTCATCCCTGACGCCTCCTCCGTGCCGACCTGTGCCGATGCGGGCGTCTTCGGTGCGACCTGTGGGGTGATCGGCTCCTGGATGGCTTCCGAGGTCATCGCCGTCCTACTCGGTAAACGCACATCCTCGCGGCTGCTGGTCGTCGACGTCGCCGCCGGCACCTCCAAACTGATCGCCTTGTCGGCCGACCCAGCTTGTCCGTGTTGCGGTGCTTCCCCTAACATCCGTTCGCTCGAGAAGGCCGCTTATGCTCCGGCGACTTGTTCAATGCCCACCCCTATGCCTGAAACTCCGCTTGAAGTGACCGTCGAAGAGGCCCAGCGCCTACTGGCCAGTCCTAATCCGCCCCTGCTGATTGATGTCCGGGAAATGGACGAGTATGCTGTCTGTCGGATCGAGGGCTCGCGGCTTATTCCCATGAACGCGGTGCCGGCGCGTCTGGGCGAGATTCCGCAGGACATCCCGGTCCTGGTCCAGTGCCACCACGGTGGCCGGAGCATGAAGGTTACCCATTTCTTGCGGTCCAAAGGCTATACCCGCGTCAGTAACGTCAAGGGTGGTATCGACGCCTGGTCGCTGAAGATCGACCTGAAGGTCCCACGCTACTGAGCGAGACTAGGCTTGCCGACTCCCGCCCACTGTTCTTTTATCTTCGTTCTCACCATGAAGCGTTTCACCTTCCTTCTCGCTGTCGCCGCCTTGAGCGTCGGTTGCACCTCTCGCATCCCTTCCGGCTACAATCCGCTTGCTTCCGGTAACGGTGGTTCCGGCGGCCCTGACTCCATCGATATCCGTTCGGCC
This sequence comes from Opitutus sp. GAS368, assembly GCA_945906115.1. Taxonomy (GTDB): domain Bacteria; phylum Verrucomicrobiota; class Verrucomicrobiia; order Opitutales; family UBA953; genus UBA953. The sequence continues at coordinate 16,885 of CAMDQP010000012.1, read as the reverse complement.
AATGCGCGTCGCGATGCCCTCGCCGCCGCGATCCTTTCCGGCAACATCCCCCAAGAGGCCATCCTCACCACCGTTTACTTCGATTTCGACAAATACACCGTCTCCGCCACCGAGCGTGCCAAGATTGACGCCGTCGCGGGTCGCGTGAAGGCCACGGATATCATCATCGCCGGTTACACCGACCATTTCGGCACCGCAGAATACAATCTCGGTCTATCCGATCGCCGCGCCCAATCTGTCCGCGAGTACCTCGTCAAGAGTGGCGCCAGCGAAGCCAAATCTGAAATCATGGCCCTCGGTTCGCAGCAAGCCGACAAGAACGCCGCTGGTCGTCAGTCCGGCGCCAAGGATCGCAAGGCGATCATCGTCGACGTCAACTACTCCGGTCCAGTTTCCGCCCCGCCGGCCGCTCGGGTCTCCGCCCCGGCTCCGTCCGCCGGCGCCGCTCCGGCTCCCGTCCCCACCGCGCTCTGAGCGAGAGGTTGAACTAAGCAAAAGGCCCGCCGTTCGGCGGGCCTTTTTGTTGTCCCACTTCTCTGGCTTACGGGAGCGTCGCGTAGAGGTAGGCGAGCGTGCCGCCAAATATTCCCAGGGACACCAGCTTGGCCGTCAGGCGTTCTTTATCGCTGCGGTGCAGGGCGCCCCAGCGGCCGAGGACCCAGCAGGCCGTGGCGATAACAGCGAGCCCCAGCGAGGCGTCACGCACCCAGGCGGCGTCCTCGACGAGCGCATTCAGCACCCAGAGCAGGTAGAGCGCGTAGGCAAACAGCGGAAAAGACATGCCTTGTTTGAGGGATTCCATCCACTCGCCAGGGCGAGGGAGCATCGCGGCAAGCCGGGGGAACATCGAAAGAAGCAGGTAGGGCAGCGCCATGCCGAGGCCGATCACGGTGAAGAAGAGCAACGTCTCGCCCGTGGAGCGTTCCTTGTCCAAGGCGAAGCCTAAGGCGGCGCCGAGACCGGGCGCCGTGCAGGGCGTGGCCACGACCGTGGCGAGTACGCCAGAGAGGAAAGTCGCGACCCGTCCGTCGCCTTCGCCCGCGGAGACGCCGCCCAGGCCGACGCCGATCTCGAAGACCCCGGCGAGGCTGAGTCCGAGTACGATCATGAGTACGCAGGTACCGAGGACGAAGCCGGGGGATTGCATCTGGAAGCCCCAGCCGACGGAGGAGCCACCGGATTTAAGTCCGATGATGAGGAGCGCGAGGGCGAGGAAGCTGGCGATGACGCCGGCGGAATACAGGAGGCCGTTGAGGATCACCTTACTGCGCGCGGCACCGGCTTCCTTGGCGAAGCCGAGGACCTTGAGGCCGATCATGGGGAAGACGCAGGGCATCAGGTTGAGCAGGATGCCGCCGCCGAAAGCCAGCAGCATCCAGATAGCGAACGAGTGCGTCGTGGTCTCCGCTTGGTAGGGCTTACCAGCCGAGACCGCGGAAAGCGCCGAGAGGAGTTCGGTGCCCGTAAGGGCCTCGGAGAGGATGGCCGGGGGCTGGCCGGTCTTCAGGAAGAGGTTGAGCGGAATCCCGGTGCGGCCGTATTTGCCGAGCTCGTTGGCGATGACTGAATCTTTCTTCGTCCAGTCAGCCTTGAGCATCACCACGCCCGCTTGGGTAAGTGCCTTGGCCACGTCATCCTGCGTGTACACGCGCTTATTGACCTGGCAGGTGGCGCACCAGCGCGCGGTGAAGTCGACGTAGACAATCTTACCTTCAGCTAGGGCCTTGGCCTGTACCTCCGGAGACCAGGGCTGCCAGTCGCCAGCCGCCTTGGCCGGAGTGTTCGGCGTGGGTGCCGGCTTCGAGGGTGCTGCGCCTAATACGGCCTTGATGTCGACGAACCCGCCATCGGCTGACCGCGTGGTAAAGATGAGGTCTCCCGAATCGAGGGTCTCGGTCGCGTCGGCTAATTCGATGACGATGGTATCTCCGACCAGCTTCTGTTTGGCCGTGGCCGTGGGTGAGACAAAGCCGCGTACGGGGAACCAAGTCTTGGTCAGTTTCTCTCCGGCTGGCAGGGCAACCGTGAGCATCTTGCCGTCAGATGAAGCGGTGGTCGACAAGCGTGGACGAAGGGCGGGGTAGAGCTTAGCGTCGTATTTATAAGCGACGTTGCCGGTGCCCACTTTGACGGTGAGTTCGACCTGCTTGTCGTGCGGCCAGCACCCGGTGTCGTCGCACTCGAGCCATTCGGCTTTGCCTTTGAAGGTCAGCGTGCCCTTGGCGTCGCTGGGGACGGCGACTTCCATGAGTAGCAAGGTCTCATCCTCGTAAACGAAGTTCATCACGCCAGACTGGTCGATCAGTTTGGGGCCGGGCCAGATGAAGGCACCGATCTTCGTGCCCGAAAGCTCCTGCCATTCCACCGTCGGCGCCTGTCCGGCATCGCCGGGATTCTGCCAATAGATGTGGAAGTGAGGGTCGCAACGGAAGCGCATCGCGATGAGCGCCTTCTCGCCGGGGCGGATATCGGGCGTGAGGTTGACTAGGTCGACCTTGGTGCGGACGGCGGCGCTCAGGTCGCCGAGGACGGCGAGCAGCGAGAGCAGACCGAGGGCGAGGAATCTCATGGGCCTACCTTGGGCCTAAACCCAGCAGGATGCAAGGCGTCGGAAACGTCTCAGGGGACCAGATGGCAGGGGAGCAAGGCCGCGTCGCTCATCCCGTGGATGATCTTCTTATCCGCGGGGCAGAATGTCGAAAGGATGCCGGAAAGCTCCACCGTGTCGTTATCGACGAAGAAGTAGGGGCAGAGGCGGACGCGTCCGTCGGCGGGAACCACCGAGCCGTCATCGGCGTAGACCGGGTGGGTCAGGCGGGAGGGCTTATGGTATTCCTGCATGACGTGGAAGGTCTCGTTCTCGGGATTCAGGGCGTTCTCGATAGCCTCGAGCCATTCCTCGCGGGAGACGTCGCTGCCCAGCGTCACCGAGCGAGCGCCCCAGGCGGTCTCGTGGAAGCCGCTGGCCTTGATGATTAGGTTACGTTCGCGTTGGGAAGCCTCGGCGAGTTCGGTCCATTCGCGAATCGGGCGACCGGCGAAGCCTGGGGCATGCAGGACAGCCGTCGGCGGGAGCTCCGTCTTCTCCATAATCCAGGTCTGCGGGATGATGCGAAAGAGCGCTTCATGGTGATTCTCCGGGAGGTTTTCTTTCCAAAACTCGGCGAGCTGAGGGTGGTGGAGCAGGGCGAGGCCCAACTTTTCTTCTTGGAACGCCTTCATCGGCGGAGTCAGCGTGAGCGTGCCCGCTTCGACCGCGTTGAAGATGCCGTCAGCGCCCTTGACGTTGGCGAGGTCGAAGAGTTCGAAGAAACGGTAGAGGATGTCGACGCGGCGTGGCGCGCCGTCGACAGGGATATAGGAACCATCGCCCATCTGCATGATCTGGGCGGGCGCGATGACGTGCACGTCATGGCCGAGGGTGCGGAGCTTCTCGCCGAGCCACTCGAATTCGGGGCGATAGGTCGCGGCTTCGTCGCTGACGACGATGGCAACGAGCGGGAATTTATCCTTCGGGGTCAGGCGGGCGAGCGAGGCCATGAACCGGTCAGGCATGCTATTCGCGCCGATGACGCGCGGGAAGTCTTCGGCGTAGACCTCGTTGAGGTAGGCCGTGAGGCCGACGCCACCAGGGACGCTGTCCAACTCGGTCATCGTGAAGCCTTGGTCGGTGATGAGCAGGTCTGGGCGTAGGACGACGGGGCACTGGCCTTTGACGGCGCGGTGGCGGCCGTGCGCGATGAGGCCGGCGGGCTTGTAGCGGTCCAGGTATTCGGCGACCCAGGGCGCGTAGACCTCGCGGTTGCGGAGGATCTTCCTGTTGGTGAAGGAGCGGACGTAGAGTCGTTCGAGCGCGCGGTGGTAGCTAAGGCAGGCCGAGCCGATACGCTTCAGGTCGCGTAGCTGCGCCTCGGTGATGGGCCAAGGCTCCGGCGAAAGCTTCCAGATCTTCTCCGCAAAGAGCGGGGTATCGAGGAGTTTCTGACGGAGAATGTCCCGGGTGGGCATGGGGGCGGAGGACTTAGTCCTCGATCTTGATGTCCTTATTGCGGGTGCGCGGGCCGCCGGCGCGGAGCCAACCGTTGATGAACGCGTCGATGTCGCCGTCCATGACCGCCTGAATGTTGCCTGTCTCCACGCCCGTGCGGAGGTCCTTCACCATCTGGTAAGGTTGGAAGACGTAGGAGCGGATCTGGTTACCCCAGCCGATGTCGCCCTTTTCGCCGTAATATTTCTCCATCTCCGCGCGCTTGTCGTCGATGGTCTTTTCGTAGATGCGGGCGCGCAAGATCTTCATCGCGAGGGCGCGGTTCTTGACCTGGGAGCGTTCGCGCTGGCAGGCCACGACGATGCCCGTCGGGATGTGCGTGAGGCGGACCGCGGATTCGGTCTTATTGACGTGCTGGCCGCCCTTGCCGCTGGAACGGTAGACGTCGACGCGCAGGTCGGCTTCGTTGACCTCGACATCGATGTCATCATCGATTTCCGCGACCACGTCGACGGAGGCGAAGGACGTGTGGCGACGGGCGTTGGCGTCGAAAGGGGAGATGCGGACGAGGCGATGGACGCCGCGCTCGGCCTTGACGTAGCCGTAGGCGTTGGGGCCTTCGAGGCGGAACGTAGCTTGGCTGATACCCGCGCCTTCGCCTTCGGCGATGTCTTCGACTTCGATCTTAAAGCCGCGACGTTCAGCCCAGCGGGTGTACATGCGGTAAAGTAGGTCAGCCCAGTCGTTGGATTCCGTGCCGCCGGCGCCGGCCTTGACGGTGACGATGGCGTTGGAGCGGTCGTGCAGGCCAGAGAGGAAGGAGGCGATCTCGAGCTCCGAGACGGCGGCGAGCAGGTCGGTGCCGAGCTTGCGGAGTTCCTCGACCTCGGCGTCAGCCGTACCATCCGGCGATTCCGTGATCAGTTCGGCGAGGGTCTTGGCGTCTTCGATCTGGCGCCGAAAGGCGACCTGAGGGGCGACGATGACCTTATGGCCGTTGCACTCCGTGATGACCTTCTGGGCGGCCTTCTGGCTGTCCCAGAAGTTCTGGGCGGTCATGAGCTCCTCGAGCTTTGCGATCGCGGCCTGCTTGCCCGCGACGTCGAGGAACTTCCAGAGGTAACCGGCGCGGCGTTCGACTTCGTCGAGACTGGCTCGGATTTCGGGCGGAATATACATCGGAAAGCGGAAGGAAGGGGGAGGGACCCTCCTTGGTTGGCGGGCGAAGGTTGGGAATACCTAGGCCATCCTTTGTTTTCAATGTCAGAGTGGGGCCGGTCGGGCTCTCATTTGCCCGGGCACGGACTGGTCGCACTTGCACCCCGTCGAGGCTGGGGCATACATCGACCCCATGTCGTATCTTGAAGGCCTAAGTTTCGCCCAGATTGCCGGCCCCTTGCCTGAGCGCCGGGTCCTTGCCAACGGACTTGAGGTTATCTACTCCCATCGGCCCGGCATCGGGCTGTGCACCGTCCAGGCCTGGGTCCGTACGGGCAGTATCCATGAGGGTCGTTGGGAAGGCTCAGGCATCTCTCACTACCTCGAGCACATGGTCTTTAAGGGTACCGGTCGCTTTACGAACCGTGAGCTCACCGACGCCATCCATCGTAGCGGGGGTTCCTCCAATGCCTACACGACGTTCGACCGGACGGTCTATTACGTCGACGCTCCCCAGGAAGGTTTTGAGACCGCGATGGAAGCGATCGCCGACATGGTCTTCGATCCGCTGATCACCGATGCTGATGCGAAGATGGAGCGTGAAGTCATCTTGCGCGAGATCGCGATGTGCGACGACGAGCATGACCAGATGCTGGCCAAGTCCGTCTTGGAAGAGGCAGTGCGTTCGCACCCGTTGCGTCAGCCGGTGATTGGCCATCGCGATCTTTTCGTGCGCATCACCCCGGAAGACCTCCGCGCCTACCACTCCAGCCGCTATATCCCGACGAACGTCGTCCTGGCCCTCGGCGGCAGCATGCCTCCGGAAGAAGTCTTCGCCTCCGCCGAACGTTGGTTCGGCCGATTTGCTCGTCGGCCCCTCATCGATATCGCTGGGCAGCAGGAACCGCCACAGGGCGGGGTCCGTCGCGCCGATCTCATCCGTGAGGTCAATACCTCCAAGGGCGTCGCTTGCTGGCGTATTCCGGGTTACTTCGACGAAGGCCGCCTGGCTACGGACCTATTTCTTGGCGTACTCGGCGCGGGCAATAGTTCGTTGCTCTGGAGTGAGCTCCGCGAGAAGCGCAAACTCGTCCATGGGATCGACGCCTCTGGCTTCGGTATTCGCGACCTGGGTCTCGCCTGGTGCAGTTGGACAGGCGAAGCCGGTACGTCCGCCCCTGTGGTGGAGCAGGCAATCGCTGAAGTCGTCGACGGGCTTCTGCAGAAAGGCGTCACGCCGGCCCAGTTCGAGAAGGTCCGTCGCCAGTCCGTCGTCGGGATGGTCAACGGCCAGAAGAATATCCACGGGCTGACCAGCCGCGTCGCCCATGCGGCTACCATTGGGTTTGATATTTCTTGGCCGCAGCGCGGCGTGGAGCATCTCGCCAAGCTGGGCGCCGAGGACCTGACGCGCGAGGCGCGTAAGTGGCTTCGCCCGGACAACGTCACTTTCGGCACCATGCGGGGCGGCAAGGCTGATGCCTCCGCGGCCAGCGCCACCGCGACGGTCACGCCGGATCACTTCGAGACCTTCACCTTGGATAACGGCGTCCGCGTCGTCCTCCAGCACGATGCGACCATCCCCAAGGCTGGCGTCGGCGTCTTCCTCGCTGGCGGCCTCGCTTACGAGGAGTCCGAAAAGCGGGGCACGACGGGCCTCCTCGGCACCATGTTTGCCCGCGATAACGTGCATCGCACCAAGGAAGAGGTGGCTCACCTCGTCGATAGCATCGGGGCGACCTTCGCTGATCATGGTTCGCAGGTTTCCTGCGGCCTCTGGGGCGAGGCCCTCAGCTCGGATTTCGAAAAGATCTCCGAACTCATCGCCGATGGCATCCTCGGTCCGAAGATTCTGCCGGAGACTTTCGACTTGGAGCGCGCCGCCATCATCACCGCTTGCCGCGAAGCCGAAGACGATATCGTCGAGAAGGCCCGACTGCAGCTCCAGCGCCAGTATTTTGGTGCGCATCCACTCGCTATCGACGCCTGCGGTACCCCGGAAACCTTGGCGAAGATTCAGCCGTCGGATCTGGCGAGGTTGCATCAGTCCCTGGTCGTCGCCGATAATATCGTCGTGGGCGTTAGCGGTGCTTTCGACCGACCAGCCGTCATGGAGTTCGTGAATCGCCGTTTTGGTTCCTTGCCGAAGCTTTCACTCGCACGACGCGGTTTGCCCAAGCATGTGCCAGCTCCATCCAGCAAGTTGCTTGAACGCGCCCAGGGTGAGCAGGCCGTCGTCGCCATCGCTTTCCCCCATTGTGGTTTCGGGCCGGATGAGGTCGTCGCCGCGAACGTGACCGAAGAACTGCTCAGCGGTATGGCCAGCGGGCTATTCCGTCGGGTGCGCGAGGAGAAGGGCATGGCCTATTTCGTCGGTGCTACACGTGTCGAGGTGGTGGACCAAGGCATGTTCTACCTTTATGCCGGCACCGCGCCTGTCTCAGCCCAAGAGGTTGTGAAGGAGATGCGCCTAGAGCTCGATCGACTCCGTAAGGGTAAGTTCGCCCCGAATGAGATTGAGGATGCCAAGCGCCGCATGCGCGTCTCCCGTCGTCAGGGTCGTCAGTCCGCTGGCGCCCGGATGCAGGGCGCGCTCGTCCGCGAGGTGGCCGGCCTAGGTGCCAATTTCGACGCTGAATGGGAACGTCGCATGAGCCTGACCGATGAAGCCGCCGTGCAGGCGTTTGCGCAACGCTACCTTGACCCCCAGTTCGAGCAGGAACTTGTCTTCCTCCCAAAGGAGTGATCAGGCCTCCTCGAAGTATCGCTTCGCAAACCAAGCCGAGATGATGCCGGGGACGGCGAGGCTGAGCGCGAAGAGGAAGTAGTGGGCGTAGCCGAGCCGGTCGGACAGCGCTCCGGCCCAGAGCCCGGGCAGGTAGTTGGCCAGGAGCGCAAAGGTGGACAGCGCGGCGTAGCGGACGGCGGCGCCTGGTCCGGAGGCCAGCTTCATCATGGCGAGGATTAGCGCGCAGAGGCCGGCGCCATAGGCGAGATATTCGACGAAGAAGACGAGCCCGATGAGCCAAAGGTCGTGGGTCCCGTCCATCGCCAACCAGGCGATGGCCGCCAGGGGCGCGTGCATCGCGAAGCCGAGCGGGAGGAGGGAGCGGCCGAGGCCGAACCGCGCGACGACCTGCGAGCCGACGATGCCGCCGAGGGCCAGCCCCAAGACCGCCGTGACGATGCGCAGCAGCGCGTAGGTCTCGTTCCCGAGGGCGAGTCCGCCGGCCGTCGTCGCGGTCGCGAAGAGGGGCAGGATTTTCGCCATGTGAATCTCGCTGGCCCGGTAGAATAGAACCAGGCCGAGGACTGCGGCGAGCCGTGGGTCGACGCAGAGTGAAACGAGGCCGTCGCGCATTTCGCGGAAGCGGGCGGACACGGAGCGTTCGTCGGCAGCTGGGTCGGGTTCGGACCGCAGGCCGAGGGCGTTGGCGCCCACGGCGAGTAAGGACAGGAGGCCGACCGTGCAGAGGGACAGTCCCCAAGCATCGGCGGACTGCGGTCCATAGTCCATGATGCGACCAGCGAGCCAGATCAGCCCTGGTCCGGCCAGCACCATACCGAGTTTAGAGGCGAAATTGAGCAACCCCGAGTGCGTGGCGCGAGTCCGGTCATCGAGCGAGGAGACGAAATAGCCGTCGAGGGCGAAGTCGTGCGCGGCCGAGACGAACGAAAGCAGGACGAGACAGGCGATGATGGCCGGCGAGGAAGGTTGATCGGCGGTCACCTGCCATGCGAGCGCGCCCAGCAGCACGGAGACCGCCAGCTCGGAGCAGAGGATGAAGCCCCGCGGACGAAAGGCGGCGACGATTGGTGCCAGCAGGATCTTGAAGCCGAAGACGAGTCCCAGCATCGCGACGACCTGCGTGATTTCCTTGTCGGGATAGCCGGTGTTCTTGAGGGCGACGGGCAAGGCCTCGTCGCGGACGGCCGCTGGGATGGCTTGGAAAAGGTAGGCCGCGGTGACCCATAGCCAGGCGCGTCGGGTTGTCGCGGCCGGGTTGTGCATCGGTCAGGAACTTTCGCCGAGCTGCGCGCGACCGAAATGGTCGACGGAGCGGAGCAGACCGTCGACGAACTTGGCGACGGTGATGTTCAGGCCGAGCAGTTCGGAGTCTGTCAGGTTGAGCATCTCGCCCGGCTTGAAGGTGCGGGTGGTGTCCGTCAGGCGGGCGACCATCTTGGGCTTATTCTCGTCGCTGAGGACATGGCGGGTGACGCCAGGTGGAAGCTCGGGCTCAGCTTCCGGTGTCTTCGCCGGTTCGGCGGAGGCTTCGAAGTCCTGCATCGCCTTGAACTCGAGGGTCAGGGAGCCATCCGGGGTGATGTCGTCGTTGGTGACCATGCCACCGCGGACGAGTACGCGCAGGGCGGCGGCGAGGCTGAAGACTCCGTCTTCCAGATCGCAGACGATACCAAAATTCTCTTCGAGGGCCGTGAAGCGGTCCTGTAGCGTCATTTTTTGGAAGGCGTTTTGCTTCTCCGAGATGATTTTCTCGATGAGCGGGTCGCGGCGCTGGGTTTTCCCTTGTTCGCGGATGAAGAGGCACAGCAGGTGGCACTGCACCATGGACTCCGAGGAAAGCGTCAGCAGGTCATTGACCGTTGTGCGCATCATCAGGCCGCGGGCATAGGCGAGCATCTGTTCCGGAGGCAGGTGGGCCTGCGGGACGGGCATCACGCGGGAGACGGAGGAAAAGTGTTCGTAGGCCTTGGGGTCGGCCGTGTGCAGTCCGGCGATGCTGAACGCGAGCATGTCATGCTGGCGTTGGAGAGCCGTGAAGAACGTGCGGCTGATGTTCTGGAGCGAGAGGACGTTCTCGCCGTTGCCGGGCGGGGGCTGCGACATAGGGAATTAGCTGGTCGGATTGGAACCCTTGTCCTTGGCGTGGCGAGCCCTTTTGCGGGACAGGAAGCCGTCGGCGCGGGGTTGGGGCGTGGAGGCGAACCAGGCGATGGCCAAGGGGGCGATCTCGGAAAGGGACAGGCCGGGCTGGTTGACGAGGCCCGGGAAGCGGTAGCAATGTTCGACCCGCGGCTGGATGTCTGCGTCGAGTTTTCCTCCCGGGATGAGCAGGGCGAGGTGACGGCCGGGGACGCGGACCGGCACGGCGAGGTCGATTTTGCGGCCGATGTCGGGCGAGAGGGCGACGACGCAGCAACGGTCTTCAACGAGCTTCAGGAGTCCGCCGAGGGCGGCGGCGCGCATGAGACGCAGCTGTTCCATGGCGCCACGGGAGAGGTTCCATGCTTCCGGATGAAAGGAGAGCTTCTCGGTGCCGCCGGAGAGCAGGAGGCGCTTCAGGCCAAAGGCGGCCATCGAGCGGGCGATGGCGGCGAGGTCGGCTGCGTCGGTGACGCCGTCGGCGATGACGATGCTTTCACGGGACTCGCGCCATTCGGCGAAGTCGGAGATGCGGGCCAGACCGAAGTCGGGTCGCATGGTGAGCGCGCAAACGTCGTCGCAGGGGCCTTCGGCTGTCTGGGCGAGCTCGATTGGTCCGACGATGCGGGTTTTAACGCCGAGTTCAGCGAAGGCGGCGTCGTATTCAGCGAGGCTGGGTGCGAACGCAGCGGTAGCGACGACCTCACGTAACGCCTTGGGATGGTGTTTGAGGCAGGCGAGCAGCGCGGCGATGCCCCGGATGACCAGGCGGTTGGGATGGGGGTCGTTGGTATTCACAGTATGCGTCCTTCGTCGAAGTCGATCATGTCCGCAAAGGAGATCACATCGGTGCGTTGTTCGGCGCCCATCTTGAGTTTGGTGCTTTCGAGGACTTCGCGGCCCATCACGCTCATGCCTTTCTGGACCAGTTCGCGGTTCCAGACGGCGACGCGGAGGTCAGCAGGAAAAAGGGCTTTCAGGCGGACGTCGAGTTCGGCTTCGGTCTGCGTCTCGCGGACGCAGGCGATGACCTGCTCGGGGTCCACGCCCAGGTGGAGGCAAAGGAAGCGATCAAAGCCCTTGCAGAAGTTACGCTGATAGGACTTCGGCAATTCGCCCTTCAAGTGCTTGCGGATTTTGGCGAGGAAACGAGCCAGGTGGAGCAGGCCGGTTGCGGGATGCGGGATGTAGGCCGACGGAAGGTCGTAGCAGATTTCGCCAGTGACTTCGGAAAAGCCGTTGGGGCGTGGGTCGGAAGGGGTGGTCATTTCGACGAGGAAGCGGCGGGCAGGAGTTTGGCAATCTCGGCCGAGATGGCGGCAAGGTTCGCAGATTGGGCCTGCTCGAACGCGGTCGGTGAACGCTCCTTGAGCGGGCGAGATTGCGGAAGCGTCTTGGTTGCGAGGAGCGTGCCGTCGGACTTTTCGAGGCGGAATGTAAGCTGCAGGATGGCAGTATCCGTATTCGGCGTCGTACCGGGGATGGAGAAAATTGAGCGACCTGGGCCGGCAGGGGTGAAGACCTCCATTTTGTCGACGGTCAGCAGCAGGACGAGGTGTTCGTCGGCCGGCGACTGCATCGAAGAGGGCAATCCGGTCAGCGAGGTGAGGTGGCGGCCGACGGCCTCGGAGACGGCGCGGTCGAGCGGAGAGATCCAGCGGTGGGCGTCTTCGATGCGCACCCAGCCGGTGTCATCGATGAGTACGACGTTCGGACGGCGGAGGGCCGACGGTATGATCGCGCGAGGGACGAACAGGGTCGGGCCGGAGCGTGTAGTGACGGGGGCCGGCGAGGCGAGCTGGTGGAAGGTGACCGCCTCGCTCTTCTTGTCGAAGATGATGCAGCCGCTTAGAAGTACAGTCAGGCTAAGCAGCAGGGCGCGGGATTTCATTTAGCAGCCGGCTCCTCCTTGGGCTTGGCATCTTGGGAGGGCGACTTGCTTCGGCCCTGGATGATGGTCTCGGGGTTGCGTTCGATGAAATCAGCGAGCGAGCGGATTGCTTGGGCTGCATCCGAGACGTCGGCCAGAGCTTGGTCGAGGTCGCGGCGGGCCGGCGAGCCTGGCTTGGTGAGCGTGCGGAGGTTATCAGAGGTCTCGTTCAGTCGCTCGAGGGCTTTGCGACCGGCCGTCACCATCGCTTTAATATCGTCGGTCACCGGGTCGACCTTGCCGCTTAGGCGTTTGACGAGGACGTCGATGCCTTGCATCGCGGCGGAGAAGTCGGTGACCGCGCGGGCGATAGCAGGGTCGCCGGTAATCTTCGAAATATTAGAGGAGGCTTGGACGAGGTTACCGTTGATCTTATCGAACTCGATCTGCGAAGCGCCTTTGTCGATCCGGGTCAGAATCGAATCGACCTTCTTGGTGATTGAGACGAAGTCGATGCGGCTCAGCTGATCGAGCGTCTGGGCGACGGCCTTGGTCAGCGCACCGAGGTTGGAAGGCTGCGTCGGGATCTCTGGTATTTCGCCTTTCGGGTCATGCAGCTTGTAGGCCGTGTCGGGAAGGTAATCCAACTCCACGTAAAGCACGCCCGTGATGACCGACTGCTGCTGCAGCTTGGCGCGAAGTCCTTTCTCGATGGAGAGGCGCAGGCCTTGCTTCTGGAGTAGGGCCTGATCGATACCGCGGCGGGTGAGGAGGTCGGGCGAGAATTCCATGACCACCGGGACGGAGTAGTCGGACGCCGATTGACCCGAGGTGCGCAGGAGCACCTGGCTGACCTTGCCGATGCTGACGCCGCGGAATTTGACCGGTGCGCCGATATCCAGACCACTGACTGAATCTTCGAAATAAGCGATTGCCGTAGGCTTGGCGCCGGTGAAGGAACCGGCCCCGAGCAGGACCACGGCGGCGATGATGAGCAGGATGCCTCCGACCACGAAGGCCCCGATAAGTGTCATGTTGGCGGATCTACGCATGGTCAGTCGAAACGTGCTTGGTTGAAGAAGGCGTGCACCTTCGGCGAATTGCCAGCCTGAAGGAAGCCCTTCGGGGGCCCGTAGGCGCCCATGGTGCCCGTGTCGGGGTCGAGATAAACGCAGAAGTCGGCGGTCCGCAGGATGCTAGGGATTTCATGGCTGACCAGAATGATGGTCGTCCCGTAGGCCTCGCGGAGGCGGAGAATGAGCTCGTCGAGGCGCCCGGAACTCAGCGGGTCGAGGCCGGCACTGGGTTCATCGAGGAAGATGACGGACGGGTCGAGGGCCATGGCGCGGGCGATGCCGGCGCGCTTGGCCATGCCCCCGCTGATTTCCGAGGGAAGTTTATCCATGGCATCGGCCAGGCCGACGAGGGCCAGCTTGTACTCGGCGAGCTGGCGGATGTCCTTGCGGGGAGCCATGAGGAACTCGCGCATGGGCATCTCGATATTCTCGCGGAGGGTGAGCGAGGAGAACAAGGCGGCGCCTTGGAAGAGGAAGCCGCTCTGGCGCAGGATATCCTGGCGCTCCTGTCCATGTGCTGCGGCAAGGTCGACGCCCATGAGCGTGGTCTTACCGCCGAGTGGTTCGTCCAGTCCGCCGAGGGCGCGCATGAGCGTGCTTTTGCCGCAACCGCTGGGCCCGACGATCGCGAGGATTTTCCCAGGAGCCACCGACAGGTTAAGCCGATCCATGATCACGGTCTTGCCGTGGCCGATAGCCAAGTCCGTACAGGTGAGGATGTCTGGGGTGTCGCTCACAGGTCGAAGAGGTTGAAGATCACCGCGAAGATTGCATCGAAGATCACGATGAAGGTGATGCCTAGCACGGCGGCGGAGGTGGCGGCCTCGCCGACGCCGAGGGCGGAGCGCTTGGCAACCGAGCCGCGATAACATCCCGCCCAAGCGGCGATGAAGCCGAAGGCGATGGACTTGATGAAGCCGACCAAGAAACTCTTGAAGGTGATGGCCCGGACGGCCTGCGTCAGGTATTGCTCGATGCTGAGGTCGCCGGCGCAGGCGACAACCATACCACCGAAGATGCCGATGAAGGTGGCAAAGACCGCGAGGAGGGGGACCATCAGCGTGACGGCGAGGATGCGGGGCAGGGCGAGGTACTCGATGGGGTTGATGCCCAAGGCGCGGAGGGCGTCGGTTTCCTGGCTGACGTTCATACTGCCAAGCTGCGAGGCGAAGGCGGTCGAAGTGCGTCCGCACGCGATGATGCCGGTCATCAGCGCACCCATCTCACGGGTCATGGCGAGAGAGACGAGGTTGGCGACGTAGACCGTGGCACCGACTTGGCGGAGCTGGATGAGGCCGACATAGGCCATGATGAGTCCGGTCAGGAAGCCCAGGAGGGCCACGATGGGGAGTGCATCGACGCCGGCGGTCTGCAGTTGGAGCGTGAAGTCGCCCCAATTAACCTTGGCCCGACCGACCAGCATCTTGAGGAAGCCGAGCGCCGTGTGGCCGATATGTTCGAACGCCCGACCCCAAGAGCCGCCGCTTTCGACGCCCCAATTTCCAAATGTCTCGAGCAAGCCGTCGTGGTCGGATTTGGCCTGCTCGGATGAGGCCTTTTCGGCCATCTGCACGAGGGACTGCAGGCGGACGGGTAGGGTGGAGAGGTCTAGCTGGCGAATGTTCTTAAAGTGAGCGTAAAGCCACGCTGGAAGCGAAGAGTCGAAATCGGTCAGCGCCTCGGCGACGACTTTGGCCCGATCACCCTTAATGACGATTTCCGGGAGAGGTTGATCCCGTTTCCATGAGCCCCCGATGGTGACCAAGGCGGTGCCATCGGCCAGGACTTCCGTCCGGGCAAAAGGCAAGCCAGTGGCAGCATGGGACATCTTGACAGTCAAATACTTGGGCGAGCCGATGTTCACAAGTCAGAAAGGCGTGGACGACTCCTTGGGGATGCCCTTTGCTGATGTTTCAGAAATGTCGATTTCACGTCTCATGGTCATTGCCTTGGCTGCCGCCGCTGCCCAAGCCGCCGAAGTCCCCGCTCCAGCGACTCCGAGGTCCGTCTGGGTCGTCTCGCTCACCGAAGAGAACGATAAGTTCACGCCGAAAAACAAGGATCGTTACTATACCCAAGGCATGAAAATCGCCATCAATCGCGGCGACCATACCTTCTTCTCGCTCACGCAGGAGATCAACACGCCTTCGGACACCTTGAATCCGAATCCCTCGCTCGACGATATGCCTTATTCGGGCGCCCTGTATGTCGGCTGGGGGTATGGCGCCACCTTGGACCGAGGTGGGCGCCGCGACTGCATGTTCTCCGTGGAGGCCAAGCTCGGCCTCATCGGGCCTTCGGCCGGCGGCGAGACGATTCAGAATAAATTCCACGACCTTATCGGCACCCCGCAGTCCGCCGGCTGGGGTAAGCAATTACCCGATGAGCTGCTGCTCAATATAGACGGCGAGTTTCGCCGTCGCTTCGATCTGGATCCGACCGGCCATGGTTATCGTGACCTGATCGCTCGCGGCGTCGTCGAGCTTGGCACCATGCGTACCGCGGTGGTCCTCGGTGCCCAGTTACGCTGGGGCATCAACTTGGATAAATCCTGGGGCCATTCTTTCATCCGCCACTCGAATGGCTACGACCCCATTGATGCGCTGAAGACGACCGAATCCCGCCCGAACTTCTCCTATTGGGCTTTCGTTGATTCCCAAGTTGAGGTCGTCGTCCGCAATTACGCGACCGACGGCACAAACTTCCGCGAATCGCCCGGCGTCACCCGTTCGCCCATCGTGCTGCAGTGCGCGGCCGGCACGACCTTCCAGGTGTCCTCTTGCTCCGCGACTTATTTCATCGCGATTCGCACAAAGGAGTTTGAAACGCAGGATGGCCTCCATTTCTTCGGCGGTCTCAAGGGTCAATTCCTCTTCTAAAAATGTCTGCTATTGCCGTCGTCGACGTAGGTTCCAATTCCATCAAGGTCGCCATCGTGGACGATCAGGACCGTCGCGAACTCGGTCGGTTGACCGAATCCGTCCGTCTGCAGCAGGACATCAATCCCGGCGACCCGCTTTCGCTTGAGGCTCAGGCTGCCGCCGCCGCGATTGGTCGCCTGCTGGATTTCGCCCGCACTAAGGGTGCCACACGTTTTACCGTCCTCGGCACAAGCGCCGTCCGGGAGTGCTCTAATCGTCAGGTCTTCGCTGAAACCGTGCGCGCGGTCACCGGCGTACCCCTCACAATCGTCTCCGGCGAGGTCGAAGCCCGCCTGGCTGGTTCGGGTGTAAGGACAGATCCGGCTTACAAGGCGTATGCCAACATCATGGCCTTTGATCTCGGCGGCGGAAGCCTCGAGGTAACGGCCATCCGCGGCCAGCATTACGTGCTGGCCCGCAGTTTCCCTTTAGGTTCGGTCCGCATGACCAACGGGTATCTGCGGGGCGGAGCGGGTGTCATCGACGAACTCGATCAGACATCGATTCGGACCCATCTCATGGGTGTCCTCCAGACCATCATTCCGGCCAACGCAGCCGAAAACTTTCTCATTATCGGGGCGGGCGGCGCCTTCGCGGCTGTCGCCCTTCATCTTGAGGCGATGGGTGAGCCTCCGGTCGGCGGCCGTCTGCCCGTCCTGCGCATCCGCGAACTGCGTGACCGCATGTGCGCACTCGATCTCGACGCCCGTCGCAAAATCCCGGGAATCCCGGCGGACCGGGCCGATATCATGCCGGCGGCTTTGATTACCCTTTGCGTGCTCGCCGACCTGACGGGGGCGGAATCCTTCCATCTTTCTCACTATGGCGTTCGACATGGCATGGTTGAGCTGCTCCTTGGACCTTCCGGAGAGCATCTCTTAACATGATTCGTACCTGCTTCTTTTTCTTGGCTGTGGTCGGGCTTTCCGCCGCCCCCGAAACAGGCAAGGTGGTCTCCGTCTCGACCGATGGCATGGCGAAGAT
>CAMDQP010000011.1 GCA_945906115.1 Opitutus sp. GAS368 | reverse complement strand
CAGGGAGGTAGATACAGGATAACCGACGCACCGATCTAAACGGACAGGGTAGGGGTTGCGCCCCGCGGTCGGCCGGGCATACTGTCCCGATGAACGACCCCGAGGCAGAGAGCAAAAACGCGCCTCAGGAAGAAAAGATTCCAGCCTGGTTCAAGTGGCTCTTGATAACCTCATTTCTCTTCGTGGTTGGCGTGGTGCTTTGGTTTTTTTTGAAAAATCTTTTCGGGTTAATTCTTAGTTGGCTGTTCGAGTTATTTGCAAATTGGCTTGTCGAAAGTTGGAGGACTTGAAGTGAACCCCTCTGGGAGTTGACCCCATCGGCCACGGCTTGCGCAACGCCTGGCCTACGCGGACGCTTTCGAGATGAAGCCCCGCAAGCGCGCATCTCTCTCCGGCTTGGTCGTCGTCGAGTTAGTGTCAGGCCGTCGCGTGATAGTATCGCCCGACGACCTGCCCCGACTCGGTGCGCTTCCTCCGATCGCGTCGGTGCGCTTGGCGTTTGAGTCGGTGATACTTCGTCGCGTCCGTTCGTCGGTGCGAAAGCGGAAAGCAACCCCCCCCGAAGTTGGTCGCGTGGGCGTTGAGTCGTGCCACCAATCAAAACGCCTTGGCGACCCCTTCCCGCGACTGAAATAGGGGTGTCAATAGGCAGGGTCGGAGGGTAGGGCAGGGGAAGACCCCCCGGGTAGGAAGCCTTCGAAAGACCCCCCCTTTTGCCTCGTGGCACGTCACCGCGCCTCTAAAACGCGTGGTCATTTTGCGATTGCAAGGGGTTGTCATACAAAGGCTTACGGAAGCCATCCAAGGCCAGGCGTTACGATCTACGCGCGCTCGGGGAGTGGGATGTTATGGGATGTTAACCCTTCAAAAAAGGGGTTTAAAGGCCTCTAATCGGGGTGAAAGAGGGTCAAATTAGGCCTTTTGGGATGTTTGAAATAAATCTACATCTACCTATTTGATAACGACTTACAAATCTCGACATACAGAGGCAACATCTGCCGGTCTCCGACGATGGAGGCCGTGCTGCGGGCCAAGGCGAGGCTGGCTGGGCTGACCATCGAGTTCGATTCCGCCGGAACTGAAAGTTATCATATCGGCGACCCACCCGATCCGCGCTCCATCCGGCATGCGAAGGAGCGTGGCTACGACCTTTCGGGACTCCGCGCGCGCCAAGTGCATGCCAATGATTTCCATTCATTCGACCTCATCCTCGCCGCGGACGAGCTTAACTTACACGAGCTTCGACGGCGCTGTCCGCCTGAATATAAGGCCCGGCTCCGATTGTTCCTGGACGACGTCGCCTTGCCTGATCCCTATTACGGCGAAAGCGACGGTTTTGAAAAAGTATTAGATTTAGTCGAAAAACAAGCGGTTTTACTGCTATCGCGCTGGTCGCAGCCGAACTGAGTGATTGCCGAACCCGTGCGAGCGGCGTTGGATGATGGCATCCATGTATCAAGTGAACTTCAGCGACCAAGCGATGCGCGAGCTCGCGAAGCTGCCCACACTGGGGCAGATGGATGTCGTCGAGGCGTTCACGGCGGTCACACCAGAAGACCTGCTACGCGGAAGCTCCGATCTTGGCACCGTCCGTCGCGGCGGACACACCTATTACCGGCTGCGCGTCGGTGAATTCCGGATCTACTTCGAAGCGACCGAAGGCTCCCTGATGGCTAACTACGTGCTGCATAAGCACACGTTCGCCGACTTCGCTTTCCGCTCCCATCTGCCCTTTCCGGAGGACGAAGCGCGCATTGAGCAAGAAGGCGGCTTCTGGAAATACCTCGACGAATCCCCCAAGTCCTAATCGTGACCACTCCCCCTGTAAAACCCCAGTATTCCTCACCTGAAGAGGCTGCGCGGATTTATCTGCTACCCAACCTCTTCACCGCGGGCAACATGCTCTGCGGCTTCCTGGCCATCAAAAACTGCATCGAGGCACGCTTCACCGAGCTGAGCGCCGCCGGACGGGCTGATCACTACAATATGGCAGTCTGGTTCATCCTTTTTGCCTGCCTCTGTGACCTTTTCGACGGCCGGGTCGCCCGCGCGACCAAACGCGAATCGCTCTTCGGAGCCGAATTCGACTCAATCGCAGATACGGTTTCGTTCGGCGTGGCCCCCGCACTGATGGCCTGCTTCCTCGTCATTAAGCCTGAGGCCACAGCTAACGTCCAGCTGATCACCTGGCTCCTGGCTTTCATTTATCTCCTCTGCGCGGGCGTGCGGCTGGCTCGTTTCAACGTCCTCACCAACCCGCTCGTCCCGGGTAACGAAAAACGCGTGGCCGGGGGTGATTTCGTTGGGCTACCGTCACCGGCCGCGGCCGGCATGATCGCTTCGCTGGTCCTAGTCTTGTCGAAAATCATGGAAGGCGAGGGACCCCTCGATGTGGCCGTCCAGGCTTGGTCCTGGAGCCTTCTACCCCTGATGTTAATCATCTCCTTCCTGATGATCAGCAATGTCCGCTTCCCAAGCTTCAAGAAGCTAGATTGGACGGCCCGGGCCGGTGCCCGTGTATTCATTCTGATCATCATCGTTGGAGCCGTGGTGTTATGGCGCCCCCAGTATTCATTCCCAGCCATCTTCCTCGGCTATATCAGCTTCAGTATCTTCCGACATATCTTCCTGCTCAAGAAGAGCGAAATGGACCCTGCGCCAGACGACGATGATGAGCCGGTGTCCAAAGTGTGAATAGGAGGTGAAGGATTGGTGGGGCTGACCTTGTGTGAACAACCGAAGACTTATTCACCCCTCACAAACAAGAGGTCTGGTCGCCGATAAGACCGCTCACCAGTGGCTTGCGGAACTGTACACGGGATTCCGATACCTACTGCTACTACTGGTATTTATATATGAAGAGTATCTAGATACAGAGAGTCTGGGGATGTGGGCAATGAGGGGTTGCCTCACCCCCTGCCTGTCCTCAATTCTTTACTCACCATGAAGTTCAAGGTTAACCGGAATCACTTTTTTAACGGTCTCTCCAGCGTCACCAACGTCGTGGGAAGCCGCGCCACGATGCCGATTCTCCAAAACGTGCTCATCGAAGCCGAAGGCGATACCATCACCCTGACCACCACTAACCTGGACCTCGGTATCTGCTGTCGTATTAAAGCTTCGGTTTCCTCCCCAGGCCGCATCACCCTCCCAGTCAAGAAACTTGTCCCCATCATCCGAGCGCTTTCGAGCAGCGAGACGATTGTCGAACTGACGGGTAAAGAACGCGTTAAAATTACCTCTGGTAGTTCCATCTTCCAAATCGCTGGTCTGCCTGCCGACCAATTCCCACCCATTTCTAATTTCACGGGGCAGCCGACGATTTCTATTAACCAGGATGATCTCGGCGACATGCTCCGCAAAGTCAGTTATGCGCAGTCGTCCGACGAAAACCGTTACATCCTCAACGGCGTCTTCTTTGAATTCGCGGAAGGCAAACTCACTGTCGTCGCTACCGATGGACGTCGTCTCGCCAAATGCGAACGTAAAATCGCTGGCTCCGACAAGACGCTCGCCCTCATTTTACCCGCTCGCACCATCATTGAATTAATGCGTCTGCTCAAGGCCGGCGGCGAAGCCCACGTCTCACATAACGAACGCCAAGTCGGCTTCACCATCGATATCCCGAAGAACGAAGAAGGCCTCGTGGACCGCATCCAGCTCGTCTCCAAGGTCGTCGAAGGCAACTACCCTAACTACCGCCAGGTCATCCCGAAGGAAGTGGGTTCCAAAGTCCGCCTTGAACGTGAAAAACTACTCGAGAGCGTTAACCGCGCTGCCCTCATGACCGACGACCGCAATAACACGATCCGCATGACGGTCTCGAAGAAATCCCAGAACCTCGAGATTTCAGCGAAGTCCGAAAGTGGCGATGCGCATGAACCCATCGCCGTGAAGTACGACGGCCCGGACGTGAATATTGCGTTCAACCCTCAATACATCACCGACCCGCTTAAGGCCCTATCGGAGGATGAAATTGATTTCGAATTCAAGGATGAGATGTCCCCTGGCGTCATTCGCGGACTCAAGGATGACTTCCTCTGCGTCGTGATGCCTCAGCGCATCTCGTAAACCTCGACCCGGTCAGAGTCCGGGGTCGTCGCAATCCGGAAGCGATTTGATTCGCTCAAGGATTCGGCGGGACGCTTCGATCGACCGGTCGGCGTGTTCGGTGCCGGGATCGTATTCCGACGGTTGCATCGCTTTCCCAAAACGAACGCGGATGCGGGCCGAGCCAAGTGGAAAGTTGGCGCCGCGGGGAAGCATATCGCGGGCACCGCGGATATGAATGGGCACTACTGGTACGCCGGAACGGCAGGCCAGAAGCCCAGCACCCGCCTTCGGGGCGGTGATAACCCCATCCTGGCTCCGAGTGCCCTCTGGGAAGATCAGGAGGCCTTCACCGGCCTTTAGGGCGGCCAAGGCAGACCGAATGGCGCCGATGTCAGCTTCCCCTCGGTCGACCGGAATGGAATGGCAGGCTTGGATCACGAACCCGAAGAGCGGATTATCGAAGAGCGTGCGACGGGCGATGAACGAGATCTCTCGTGGCAGACTCGAGCCGATCAAGGGCGGGTCGAGCATGCTCTGGTGATTGGACGCGAAAAGGCAGGCGCCCGTTGGCACGTTTTCCCAGCCTTCGACCTCCAGGGTGGAAAAGACTTCGATGAAGGAGCGCGCCCCGTGGTAGACGGCCTTGTAGACCAGGTTCTTTGAATCGAGGATCATCGGGGCAGGGCGGCGACCTTAATGAACTCGCCAATCTCGGCCACGACTTGCTCGAGTGACTTATGTGTGTTGTCGAGACGATGAGCCCCGGTCGGGCAGACCAGCGGCGCGGTCTTGCGGGTGGCGTCGAGATGGTCGCGCTGGGTAACTTGGTCAGACTGGCCTTCAGCGGCGCGCCTCTGCGCGCGTGCTTCGGGATCAGCTTCCAGGAAGATGCGCACCTCGGCGTCGGGCAGGATCACGGAACCGATGTCCCGGCCTTCCATGACTACGCCGGCGAAGCCCTGATCGCTGGCGAGCTTCACCTGTGAGCGTTGGTACTCGAGGAGGAAGGTCCGGACGGCAGGGAGGGCCGCAATCTTCGACACGGCTGCGTTGACCTCCGGTGTGCGCAGTTCGGCGTCATCCGGCAGAATGCCATCGAGGGTGAGCGCGGAGCTACGGGCGCCCTGTCGGGCGATGAGGCGCGAGCCGACGCGGAGTTTGCTGAGGGCGGCCTTTATGGAGGCTAGGTCGTCGGCGGAGGCGCCGGCCAGTAGGAGCGCTCGCGTGAGGCTGCGATAATGCGCGCCGGTGTCGACGTGCAGTAGGCCGTGCCGCTGGGCGAGGCGGCGGCTGGTGCTCGATTTGCCGGAGGCGGCGCCACCATCGACCGAGACGCGGACGAAATTGGTGCGCAGGGCTTCGAGCGCCTGGAAGTAATGCGGGAAGGTCTTGGCGGTACAGGCCGGATCTTCGATGCCAATCCACGGACGTCCGTCGCCGAAGAGGTCAAAGCTGCCGAGGACGCCAAAGCTCATCGCCATCCGATGGTCCTCGTAGGTGCGGATGGTGATGGGGCCGTCGGCCGCGACGCGCCGAAGGGCGGCCTTACTCGGGAAGATGGTCAGCGAAGCAAGCGTCTCGTCCGCGCGCAGTTCGGCGGCAGTCGGCGCAACCTTGATTCCAAGGCGTTCGAGTTCGGTGGCCATCGCGAGGACGCGGTCGGTCTCTTGCTTGCGCGTATGGGCGATGCCACGGATTTTGACTGGGCCATCCGCCAGCGTGGCGACGGTCGCAAGGGTGAGGAACGTGTCGGAGAAGGCGTTGAAATCGAAATCCCCCCCGCGGATACCGGACCAGGACTCGGTGACGAGGGTGCCGTTCGCCGGCTTGAGCGTGGCACCGCAGGCGGCGGCGACCTTGGCGAAAGCGGTGTCTCCCTGGAGGCCGCCGGCGGCGTAACCCTCGATACGGATAGAAGCGCGGAAGCCCGTCACGGCGGGCAAGGCGATGAAATAACTCGCGGCGGTGGCGTCCGGCTCGATCGCATACGATGACTGCGCGACATAGGCGCCAGGAACCGCGCACGTCCAGCTACCATCGGCGAGATGTTCGAGCGGACGTCCGAACTGGCCGCACATGCGGGCGGTCATCCCGACGAACGGTTCGGAGACCGTGGAGCCTTTCATGCAGACGGAAGCGCCGGCGGAAAGAGGCAGCACCATCAGCAGGGCGGAGAGGAGCTGCGAAGAGGCCGAGGCGTCGACTTCGAGGCGACCCAGCTTACCGGTCGTGTGCAGGGTAAAAGGGAAGCCGCTGGCGGGTGAGCCATCCGGCTTCAGCGCACGGCAGCCGCCGGCGGTCAGCGCATCAAGCAGGCCACTCATTGGGCGTGCGCGCATGGCTTCATCGCCATCCAGTTCATAGCAGCCACCCGGAGCGAGCGCCAAGAAGGCGGTGAGGAAGCGAGCAGCCGTCCCGGCGTTGCCGACATGGATCTTGGCGCGGGCGTTCGGGATGCGACCGCCGAGGCCAATGATGAGGATCGTGCACGCGGCTTCGTCGGCGGAGATCTCGAAGCCGAGCGATTGCAGGGCGGCGATGAGGAGGCGCGTGTCGCGGCTAAACAGGGCACCAGTGAAAAGTGTGACACCATCGGCGAGCGCGGCCAGGATGAGGGCGCGGTTGGTGATGCTCTTCGATCCTGGGACTTGGGCGACGCCCCGTGCGGGCGTCTGGAACGGGCGGATGAGGAGGGTCGGGCTCATTCGGACCGGTCGAGACCCTGCCGGGCAATGCGGGCCTCAGCGAGGAGGCGTCGCAGGGTGGGGACATCATTCGCTTCGATGGCGGTGCGCAGTTCCGCGGCGCGGCGTTCGACGGCAAGGAGCCCGGCGACCGTATGGCGGGGGTTGGCGAGCATGATGCCCACCCAGAGGCTTTCTTCGCCAGCGGCGACCCGGGTCGAGTCGCGCAGGCCAGCGCCGGCGGCGAAACGACGGAACCCCGGCTGATCCATCACGGCGAGCATGAGTGCGGAGGCCGCCGCATGGGGGACATGGCTGATGGCAGCGACAATCTCGTCGTGCTGGGCGGCGTCGGTCTCGTGCAGGACCGAGCCGAGTTCTTGCCAGAAGAGGCGGACGGCGGCCAAGGCCTTCGGGTCCTCGGCCCCGGTTGGCGTGAGGAAGCAAACGCGGCCTTCAAAAAGGTTGGCCGCGGCGTGGGCGGCACCGGCTTTTTCGCCGCCGGCCATCGGGTGAGAGCCGATGAAGGGATTGGTGGCGGGGAGATGGCGGGCGGCGAGGAGGATGGCGGCCTTAACGCTGCCGGCATCGGTCACGATGGCACCAGGGCTCAGGCCGGGGGTGATCGCCAGGAAGGTCTCGGCGGCGGTGTCGACCGGGGTCGCCACAATCACCAGGTCAGCACTCCGGACGCAGGTGGCCGCGTCGTCGAAGACTTCGGCGACGCCGAAATTGCGGAGGGTGGCCCGGGACTTTTCAGAGCGCGACCAGCAGGCGAGCGACCCGGCTAAGCCCTTCCGGGCCGCCGCAAGGAGGATTGAGCCGCCGATAAGGCCGGCGCCGACTACGGCGATACGCTTGAATTGAGCCATTTCCAATATTGAAGGTATAACTTTGATGAACCAAAGTGACGAACTATTAAAGCAAACAAACCGCCGGCGGAGAAGCTGGCGGCCCTGACATGACCCAAGGCCCCCCGAACCCTAAGAACGACTTTGTCGCCACTCCTGACCCACGGGCCGGTCGCAGGAAGCTTTCGCTAGGACAAATCTGGCTCAAGATCCGGGTTCCTTTCCTCATCGGCGTCCTACTGGCACTCGGGGTCGCGAGTCTGCTGCTGTATACTTCCGACCGCCGGAGCACGCGCCAAGCGGAGTTGATCGTCTCGCCGGAGGCGGCGGAGGCTCTCCGATTGCGTTCGCTCCAGCTGGAAGTCGACTTCGAGAAGATTCGGCAGGAACGCTTCGAATTAAAGGAGGCCGACATCGCCCTACTGGAAGAAGCCCTGCGCCTGCAGGAGGAATACATCTCCGCCCGTCAGTCCGTAGGCACCGATAATGTCCGGCAACAGTCCCTGCGCCGCCGGCTTCATCTTATCCGCGGCGAGCGGCTCAGGCACGATTCTGACGAGGCCGAAGCCAAGGCGCTGACGTTGGCCAAGACCGACGAACCAGCTGCCATCTTGTTACTCCGCCAGGCCATCGCGTGGGAGCAGGAGATTGCGACCAAGTGGGAATTCTCCGGACTGGCCGACTCCGGTCGGCGGGCGCGGCTGGACACCCGCCTCCGCCGGCTCGAATCTGCTCCGCTTTGGCAGAAGGGGCGCGATGACGAAGCGGAAGGCGAGAAACTCCTCGCCGCCGGCAAATTTGCCGAGGCGGCCGCGAAGTTCAACCAAGCCATCGCTTGCGAGACGGATTTCCTCGCCCGCTACCGCGACGTGCGGAATACCGAGTTCGGACGATCGGATAAACTCGCCGAACGCCGCGAGACCGCCTTTTCCGGCGAAGTTTGGAACGCCATCCTGGCGCATTGCGCCAAGGCCGAAACTTTCGAAAAGAGAGGCGAGTGGCCTTCCGCAACCCAGGCGTGGCAGGCCGCCGTGGAGGCGTTCGCCAAGCTGCTTACGGATTACCCACAGAGCAGCTTCGCCGACCGGACGAAGGAGGCGGTAGTTGCGACGCGGCTTAACTTCGCCCGCTTTCACGGTGAGATCAGCGCTTTGCGCGTCCGCCGTGAACTGCTGCGGTCCGCGTTGCGTGCCCGCCGCGCTGATGACGCGCTCCGGCTGGTCGACGAACTCATCACCGAGGCCCGCCGAATCGGCTTGGCCAATACCGGAACCTTCCGGCCCGAGGACGATGAGCGCAAGGAGCTCGAGTATCTAGCAATCAACGGCGCCGTCGTCCGCAGCGCCTTAGGCAACATCGATCAGAATCTTCGCCCGTTACCGGCATCGTCCGCTCGAATCTATCGGACCGAGATTCCCCAAGGCCTTTATGCTTCCGTCATGGGCTCCAACCCTAGCTCCAGCCGTCGTGAAGCGAATCCAGTCGAGTCCGTGACCTATGCCGAGGCCGAAGCCTTCGCCATCCGGTTCGGCTGGATCCTTGGCTCCAAGGTCCGCCTTCCGACATCTACTGAATTTTCGGCAGCCGCCGGCGATCTGAGCAAACCTTCCAACCTGGGGCAGGGCTGGACTGCCGAGAACACGGATGGTGTGACGGTGCATCCGGTCGGGACCGCCGCAGCCAACGCCTCCGGAATTCACGACCTGATCGGCAACGTCGAAGAGTGGGCGATGTCCGTCCCGGGCGATAACCGTGCCCCGGTACTGGGGGGCAGCATCCTGACCCCGCTGGGCAAGGTGTTGGCCACCAAGACGGTCTTCAAGCGGGAGAAGAACCGCACCCTGGGCTTTCGTATCGTCATTGAATAAACGTCGGAGGTCCTGATTATAAAGCGACCCCATGGCTACCCCGGTCCATCGATACCAACGTGCCGCGTTCTTCTTCGCGACCTATGGAGCCTTGGCGGCGTTGTCCGTCTGGTTCGCGTATGAGCTTCGCTTCGCCGGGCCTGAAGTGCTATCCGGCGTCGAGGGTCAGGCTGCCGAGGCCTATCTCTATGTTCAGCGCCCGCTGGTGCTGCTCTGGCTGATTCCGCTTAAGGTCCTGCTGCTCTTGGCCTGGGGCCAGTTCCGCGGCGTCTTTTACTACTTCCGCCTCCCCGATGCGCTGCGCATGGGCTTCGCGCTCGCCACCGCGACGGCTATCGCTGTCTTGCTCCCGTCGATCATCGGTAGTGGCAACCCCGCGCAGGCGTTTAGCCTGCCCCGCGGCGTCACGCTGATAGACTTTAATCTGTCGCTGGTCCTCTTCGTCGGCTTCCGAGTCTCGATTCGCGCCATGCGCGAACGTTTCTGGAATAATGAGCACGCGACCCAAGGCGTCGTCGAGCGCATCGCGATTGTCGGCGCAGGCCAGGTCGGGGCGCAACTCGCCGCGGAGCTCATGAGCCGTCGCGGCCACGGTCTCGAGCCCGTCTGTTTCTTGGACGACGACGTCACCAAGCACACCTTCCATATCCATGGCGTGCCGGTGATCGGCGCCCCCGAGCGCATGCCCGAGTTAGCGGAGAAATATGGTATCACCGAAATCATCCTCGCCTTACCCGTCTCGGCCGTGCGCCGCATCCGGGAAGTGAGCGCGCTCGCCGCCGCCAGTAACTTGCGCGTACTCGTCGTCCCATCCATGTCCGAGCTCGCCGGCGGACGCGTGCATGCGAGCGATATCCGGCCGATCTCCGTCGAGGACATCCTCGGCCGCGAGCCCGCCAAACTCGACGATGAGGCCATCGACGCAATGGTGAGGGGCCGCACCGTGCTTATCACGGGGGCCGGTGGGAGTATCGGCTTCGAGCTTTGCCGCCAAGTAGCCGCGCGCGCGCCCGCCCGACTCATCCTGCTCGATCAGTGCGAGGTGCTCCTCTACCAAGCGGAACAGGCTCTCATCGCCGCCGGTGCGGGCGCTCTCATCACGCCCATCGTCGGCGATGTCACTGATGTCGACCGTATGCGTGAAGTGTTCATCCGTTTCAAGCCTGAGCTCGTCCTGCATGCCGCCGCACATAAGCATGTACCAATGATGGAGTCGCAGCCCTCTGAAGCCCTCAAGAACAACGTCCTCGGCACGGAGGTCGTCGCCCGCCTCGCCGCAGAGCACAGTGTAGCTAAGTTCGTACTCATCTCTTCGGATAAGGCCGTCAACCCGACTAACGTCATGGGCGCCAGCAAGCGACTCGCCGAGCGCGTCGTCCGCCAGATGCAGGCCGAGACCGGCGGCAAGACTAGCTTCATTGCTGTCCGCTTTGGCAACGTCCTCGGATCTTCTGGCTCGGTGGTCCCCATCTTCCGTCGCCAGATCGCCGCCGGCGGACCCGTCACGGTGACGCACCCGGATGTGAAGCGTTATTTCATGACCATCCCCGAGGCGGTCGGGCTCGTGCTGCAGAGCGCGACCCTCGGACACGGCGGCGACATCCTCATCCTCGAGATGGGCCAGCCCTTGAAAATCATCGACGTCGCCCGCCAGCTCATCGAGCTCAGCGGCCTCCGCCCCGACATCGACATCGAGATCCGCATCATCGGCCTGCGTCCGGGCGAAAAGCTGGTCGAGGAACTTCAACACGAAGGGGAGCAGTATCGCCCCACCGAACATCCGCGCGTCTTTCGCTTCGTCGACGACAGCGACCCGAAGGATTCGGCCGAAACGCTGGTGAGCCGCGTCCGCGCCCTGCTTCCCTTGGAACGCCAGGCCTGCAAGCAGGGCATGCGGGACTTAGTCCCGGAATACGTGCCCTTTGCGGAGTAGTTTTTACGCTTCGGGCTTCACAGGCAGGCATGGCTGCGACACGCTTCGGGCATGGCTCGCGCGCTTTCCTCCGCACCTCTGGTCGGTATCATCATGGGTTCCCAGTCTGACTGGGAGACGATGGTCAACGCCGCCGACACGCTCAAGAAGCTGGGTGTACCTTTTGAGGCCGAGGTCGTGAGCGCTCATCGCACGCCACTCAAGCTCAAGGATTACGCCCTGGCTGCCCGTCGCCGCGGACTAAAAGTCATCATCGCTGGCGCCGGTGGCGCCGCCCATCTCCCCGGCATGGTCGCCGCAATGACTTCGCTTCCGGTCATGGGAGTCCCCGTGCAGTCCAAGTCGCTCGCCGGCATCGACTCGTTACTGGCAATCGTTCAGATGCCCGCCGGCATCCCCGTCCACACTTTCGCTATCGGCCGGGCTGGTGCGATCAACGCCGCCCTCGGCGCCGCGGCGGTACTCGCCTTGTCCGACGCCAAGCTCGCTAAGAAGCTCGATGCTTATCGTGCCGAACAGACCAAGGCCGTGCTCGATAACCCGATCCCAGGCCGCAAGGGCAAGAAGCGTTAAGCTATGGAGCGACCCCTGCAGCCCGGCGGCACCATCGGCATCCTCGGCGGCGGCCAGCTGGGTCGCATGTCGGCCATCGCCGCACGACGCCTCGGCTATAAGGTGCGCACCTTCGATCCTTCCGCCGGTGCCTGCGCCGCAGGTATCGCCGATGAGCATGTGACCGCTGATTGGAGCGACACCGCCGCGCTCACGCGTTTCGCCCAAGGCTGCGGTCGTATTACGCTCGAGTTCGAGAACATCCCGCCCGCGACCGTCGAGTTCGTCGCGAAGTCCGTCCCGTGCCATCCGTCCGCGAACGTCCTCGCGACCTGCCAGAATCGTCGTCGCGAGAAGGAATTCCTTCGTGCCGCGGGTATCCCGTGCGCGAACTTCGCCGTCGTGTCTTCACTTGCCGAGCTTCAGGCCGCGGTGAAGACCGTCGGCTTCCCCTGCGTGCTCAAGACCGCTGATTTCGGTTATGACGGCAAAGGTCAGGTCAAGCTGCCGACGGCCGAGGCGGATCTTGCCGCGGCGTGGGACAAGATCGGCGGCGCTGTCGGCGTCCTCGAAGCCTGGGTGCCGTTCCAGATGGAAATCTCTGTACTCGTCGCGCGTACGGTCGATGGACGTACTGCGGTCTACGATCCCGCCGAGAACATCCACCGGAATCACATCTTACATCTTTCCATCTCCCCGGCCCGCATCTCCGAAGCCACGGCCGACGAGGCGCGCGCCATGGCGCTCAGTATCGCCGAGAAGATTCAGCTCGTCGGCCTGCTGGCCGTCGAGATGTTCGTGAAGGACAGCCGCATCGTCGTCAACGAACTCGCGCCCCGCCCGCACAACAGCGGCCACCAGACCTTTGACGCCAACGAGACCAGCCAGTTCGAACAGCATATCCGCGCCGTGTGCGGCCTGCCGCTCGGTGGCACAAAGCCGCTGGCTCCTTCGGCGATGGTGAACCTTCTCGGCGACGTCTGGCACAACGGCCAGGAGCCCGACTGGACCAAAGTACTCGCGGATCCTTCCGCCAAGCTGCACCTCTACGACAAGGGCAAAGCAGCGCCGGGCCGCAAGATGGGCCATATCACCGTCACCGCGCCGACGCTCGCAGAAGCCATCCGCCGCGCCGAAGCGCTGCACGCCGCGCTCTGATTAGTCGAGCAGCTCGGGCTTGCGGCTGAATAGTTCGATTGGGATCTGACCTAATCCGAGGAAGAGCAAGACTGCCTGGAAGACCGGGATCTTCGCTTTCAGGCCGGCGTTCTGGGCGATGTAGTTCTTGGCCATGACTTCACAGATCATTGCCATGGCGAAGACGACCGAAGCGACGCAGAGCAGGGAGAACATCCATTTCCAGGTCTGGGCGTTGGTGATGCGGCGCCAAGGAAGGAATAGTAGACCAGCGTAGGCGATGAAGAACCAGCACTCCACGCGGAGGGCGACCGGGAACGTGACGATGGCCGGAGCCCAGCGCGGTGGGAGTTGCAGCGGGCCGAGGGCGATGCCACCGACGAGTTCATTGACCCCAAGACCAACGCAGAGGGCTCCGAACAGAATCACGATAATGCGTCCGTAGCGGATACGTTGGGCGGTGACGTCGTTCATGAGGCGAGTGAAGGTGGAAGGGCAGCCGAAGCAACTGCTCAGAGCGGGCGGAAGAGGGCGACGTCGCTCCATTCGCCCATGATGCGTCCGTCGGACTTCATACCGTCGCCCCAAGCTTCGCGGCATTTGGCTTCGAAGTGGGCGCGGACCGAGTCCTGTTCCTTGGCGAGGATGCCACTGAGCGCGAGTACCCCGCCGGGACTGACGGAGTCGACTAGGTTGTCGGCGTAGATGCAGAGCACGTCGCTGATGATATTTGCGAGTACGACGTCGGCGCGGCCGGTGAGGCGAAAGCCTTCTTCCAGTCCGGCGTGATGGAAGGCGACGGCCTCATCGGCGATACCGTTCTCATCGCGATTTGCGATACTGACGCGCACGGATTCCGGATCGCGGTCGAAGCCGGTGCTGCGTCCACAACCCAGCTTGGCGGCGGAAAGGGCGAGGATGCCGGAGCCACAGCCGGCATCGGTGACGGAGACCTTGGCGGCGGCGTGCGTCTCGAGGAAGTCCATCATGCGGATGGCGCAGAGCCGGGTTGTCGGGTGGTCGCCGGTGCCGAAGGCCAGGCCGGCATCGAACCAGATCACCGCGGCCTCGGCCGGGACGGCGTACTTACCGCGCATCCAAGCGGGGACCCAGTGGAGGCGGCCATGATCCCAGGGCTTGAGGTGCTCCTTATAGGCTTCCTTCCAGTCCTTGTCGGCCATGACGGCCACTTCATAGGCCTCGGGAAGTTTCTTAAAGGCCTTGCGCAGACCAGCCCAAGCTTCGTCGGCCTCGGGCTTCGTGTCGAAGTAACCCATCACGAAATGAGGCCTCCCGGGGCCTTCATGGAAGAGCATCCACGAAGAGCGGGTCAGTTCGCAGAAATGGTCCTCCAATGGCTGGACCATGTCTTCGTGGATGGGGCACTTCAGTTCGATCATCAGGAGAGGGTCTCGCTCAGGCGGGCGATCACGGAGGGGAGCAGGGCATGCTCAGCGGCGTGGATCTTATGGGCGAAGGACTCCAGGGTGTCCGCCGGCTCGCGGCTCACGCGGGCCTGGCCGAGGTGGGCGCCGCCATCGATCTCTGCGTTGACCCAGTGGATGGTGCAGCCCGCTTCCGGGGCACCGGCGTTCCACGCTTGGCCGATGCCATCGAGGCCGGGGAATGCGGGGAGGAGGCTGGGGTGCAGGTTGATGATGCGGCCGGCAAAAGCGTCAAGCAGAGGAGCCTTAATCACGCGCATGAAGCCAGCGAGGACGACGAGGTCGATCTTCGCGGCCTTGAGGTCATCCGCCCAGGCCTGCTCGCGCTCAGGGGAGAACTTCGTCTTGAAGGGGCCCGTATCAAGGAAGCGGGCGGGCACGCCATACTTGGGGCCCAGCTCTAACATCTTGCAGGTCGGGACATCGCACCAAATACCGATCACCTTGGCCTGGCCGAGGCGGCCATCGGCTTGGGCGCGGAGGACCGCCTCGGCGTTGGAGCCGCGACCGGAACCAAGGAGGGCGACGCGCATGACGGAAAGGTGTCGCCGCCGACCCTCGCCTGCAAACGGATTTTCGATTTCAGACTTTGAACCCTTCGGCAAACCGCCGATGCTGGGCGTCACTGCACCCCATGGATCGCCGCGAGTTTCTTCACCTCACCGCCCTAGGTTCGCTGGGCGCCGTTGCTCTCTCGGGTTGTGCCGGCGGCGGCGGTGGCGATGGCTACACCGGCCCCATGCCCGTCGCACCGGCTCCGGTCGCGCCAACCTCAGGTAAGGTCATGCTCGGCATCGATGTACTCGCGGCCGAAGGGTTCGCCCGCCTTAAGGGGCTACGCTGCGGCCTCGTGACACACCGTGCTGGCGTGAATGGTCTCGGTCAGCGGACGGTCGACGTGCTGGCCCGCGCTCCTGGCGTAAAACTCGTCAAACTTTTTGGTCCGGAACACGGTATCGACGGCGTGGCCAAGGCTGATGTCTCCGTCAGTCATGCAAAGGACGTGCGCACGGGTCTGCCCATCTATTCGCTCTACGGCGCGACGCGTCGCCCGACGCCGGAGATGCTCTCCGGGCTCGATGTGATCGTGATCGACTTCCAGGACATCGGCGTCCGCTCCTACACCTATATTAGTTGTATGCGGTACGTGATTGAAGCGTGCTTCTCGCTTTCCCGTCCCGTGCGCGTGGTCGTCCTCGACCGACCGAACCCGCTTGGCGGCGAGAAGGTCGATGGCCCTTTTCTCGATCGCAAGTGGCGCAGTTACGTGGGCGCCTACGAGACCCCTTATGTCCACGGCCTCACCATCGGCGAAATCGCGCGCTGGGCCGTGGCTACGCCTGGAGTCCTCGAGCTTGATGAAGCGACGCGCCGACGCGGCACGCTCGATGTGGTCACCCTCCGCGGCTGGCGCCGTTCGATGACCTGGAACCTCACCGGCCTAAACTGGACGCCGACCTCGCCGATGATCAACAGCTCTAAGGCCGCCCTCGGCTATGCGATGAGTGGCCTCGGCTGCATGGATTCCGGCTTCAGCCACAGTTCTACCGCTGACCAAAACTTTCGCTTCCTGACTTATCCTCGCCGCAAGGCCGCCGACCTTATGGCCGCCTTCGGCAACGCTGTGCCCGGGCTTACGTTGCAACCGCAACAACAGGCCGACGGTACGCAGGGCGTCTACCTCGCTGTGGGCGATTGGCCGAAGTTGCGCCCCACTGCGATCTCGCTGTTCATGCTCCGCCAGGCGTGCGTCTGGGCGCCGAACCCGTTCGCCGGCCTAAGCACCACCAAGCGTGAGCTTTTCATCAAGCATCTCGGTAGCGAGGCGTTCTTCGACGAACTGCGTACACAGGGAGCGCGGATCGACCTCGCCCGCTGGCTGACGCGCTGGGACGGCGACGCCGCGTCCTTCCGCGCGCGCACCGCTCCCTTCCACCTCTACGCCTGATCAGTAAGAGCGACCATCGCGCTTTTCCCAGTAGTTGATGTAGGCTTGGTTGAGCACGCCGAGACCGCCCGGGGTCGGGTAGTCGCCGGTGAAATACCAATCTCCCTGGCTCTTTGGGCAGGCCTTGTGCAGCGACTCGATCTTCTGGAAGACCAGGACGAGCTCACCCTTCCAGCCACTCTTCGCAGGATAGACGAGTTCGGCCGCCTTGGCGGCGATCTCGATTTCAGAGAAAGCGTCGTAGATTCGCTTCACGTGGTTCTGCATTTCCTTCGTCGGCTTCTTCGACTGTGCGACGCAGTCTTCGTAGACTTCGCGGAGCAGGTCCGTCATGCCGCGATCCTTGCAGAGCGCGACGGCGGCCTGGAAGGCCAGGAACTTCCCCATCTCGGACATGTCGATGCCGTAGCAATCTGGGTAGCGGATTTGCGGGGCCGTCGAGGCGATGACGATGCGCTTCGGGTTCGGGCGGGCGAGAATGCGCAGGATCGACTGGCGGAGGGTCGTGCCGCGGACGATCGAGTCGTCGACGCAGACGAGCGTGTCGCCGTCGCGGACGGTACCGTAAGAGATATCGTAGACGTGCGAAGCCATCTGCATGCGGTTCTTCTCCTGGGAGATGAAGGTGCGTAGCTTGACGTCTTTATGGGCGACTTTCTCGCCGCGCGGCCAGCCGCCGAGCACGAGCTTGTCGATGAGGTCCTCGTCGAGCGTGCCGGCGCGTTGGGCATCGATGAGCTTCTGGCGGACCTGCGAGCGGCGGCGCTTTCGGAGCTCTTCCATCAGGCCATACCAGGCGATCTCCGCCGTGTTCGGGATGTAGGAGAAGACGGCGTTATCGTGGTCATCGCGAATCTGGGCGAGGACGTCGTCGGCGAGGGCGGCGCCGAGGGCCTTACGTTCGGCGTAGATTTCCGGGTCGTTGCCGCGCGAGAAGTAGATGCGTTCGAAGGAGCAGGAACGGGGCTCGCCGGGGGCGTGGAAGGACTCGACCGAATGACGACCGTCAGCCTTCATCACTAGAGCTGAGCCCGGAGGCAGCTCATGCACGTCTTCCTGGTTCACGCCGACGATGGTCATCAGCGCGACGCGCTCGGAGGCCACTGCGATGAGGTCTTCGGTGCGGGCGTACCAGCACGGGCGGATGCCGTTAGGGTCGCGGATCACGAAGCTATCGCCGTTGCCGATGAGGCCGGCGATGGCGTAGCCGCCGTCCCAATTCTTAGTGGCCTTGCGCAAGACGTTGCCGATGTCCATGTGCTTGGAGATTTCGGACTGCACCGCGGCGCCTTCGAGCCCTTGATCCTTGAAGGCCTTGAAGAGGCGGTCGTGTTCTTCGTCCAACCAGAAACCGATCTCCTCGAGAATCGACTGCGTGTCGGTCGAGTAGATGACGTGCGCGCCGCGCTCCGAGAGCGAGGCGTTGAGCTCGTTGGTGTTCGTCAGGTTAAAGTTGCCGGCGACGAGTAGGTTGCGGGTTGGCCAAATCGACTTACGGGCGTAGGGGTGGCAGGAGACCGAGTCGAAGTTACCCGAGGTGCCGTAGCGGAGGTGGCCGAGGAGCAGCTCACCGCCGAAGTCAAAATGTCGCTTAACCGTTTCCGGAAATTCGGGGACGATGACCCCTTCGCGCATCTTGTCGGAGTAGATCTTGATCTGGCGGGTGAAGATCTGGGTCAGGCCCTGAGCGCCGATCTCGCGGTCGCGGAAGAGGAAGGCCTCGCCATTTTCGGCGCCGATCTTGACGCAACCGATACCCGCGCCGTCCTGGCCGCGGTTGTGCTGCTTCTCCATCAGGAGGAAGAGTTGGTTAAAGCCGTGGAGCGGGGTGCCGTACTTCTCCTGATACCATTTCAGGTCCTTGGTCAGCCGGACAAGGGCAATGCCGCATTCGTGCCTTAAAGAGTCGCTCATCGCAGGCCTCTGAGATTGCCCGCTCGGCGCGCGTCCTGTCCAGCGCTTACTATTAAGAGCGGAGGACCCGGTCGAGTCGGGCGAGGCTTTCACCGATCAATCCGGCCATGTCCGTATGCTGCCGGAAGGCGGGGTCGCGGTGGTATTCGGCTAGCCCGTCGGCCAGTTCCTTCGCCTTTTCGCTGCTAGTGAGGGGGTTGGACCGCATGGCGGCCAGGAGGTCCTTGACCCGGTCCGGTGCGGCGAGGTGGCGGCGGTGGATCAGCGACTGTTCTTCGCGGCGGTACTGGATGGAGGAAGCGGCGTTGATGTGCTTGGCGCAGAGCTGGGCGAAGGGGCGGTTCTCCTTAAAGGAGCCCGGGAGGTAGAACCGCAGGCGTCCGTCGTAGCTCTGCTGGTCGAAGTCCATGGCCCGCACACGGATGGCGGTCGAGTCGAAGTCCGGGGTCACGGCGATAACGAAGTTATAGGCGCGCATGTCGCCGAGGAGGCGCACGAGGCAGCGTTCCTCGAACTTGATGAGCTCCTTGGCCAGACGCACCGGGTGGTGCCCGTCGGCGGCGAGCCACTTCTCGGCGAAGATGTCGCCCGGAATACCGGTCACGTGCTCCTCGACCAAGGTCTCGTCCCAAGTGAGGTAGAGCATGCGGTTAGGGGAGAGCAGGTGCTCAAGCTCGAGGCCGCAGACGCGGGAGGCGTCCCCGACCTTTACGTAGAAGTAATCTTGGTTCTCGTTATATGCGTTGACGATACGTACGCGGAACGGCTGCGAGTTACCGAAAGAGCAGAAGTCGATACGGTCGACGTAGACGTGGCTGAAGACCTTCATGCCGCCTTCGCCGCGGAGCAGGGCGTACGTCTCGAGCAAGCCCTGGGAGAGGTGGCTCATGACTTCGGGCGGATACGCGACGGTTTCCCAGAGCGTGTCTTTGCCGCGCTCAAGCAAGGGCATCGCGGCGGTGAAGTCGCGCAGCTCCGCATAGGTGACCGGCAAGGGGACTTCGCGGCCTTCGCGTGAGAGGTAGGCACGGAGCTCGGCGCCGATCGGATAGGCCGGCTTGCGGTTCGTCCGCTTGAATTCAGCTTCGGATCCGGTGGCGTCCATCGTCAGTCGAGGTTGGGCCGGTCGCGGGTCTCTTCGACGATCATCTGGAGCGGCTGGCCTGGGTGGCATTCGGCGCGATAAGCCATGAAGCCGCGGCGGTGTTCGTCGTAGACAGGCCAGAGCAGGGTGCGGTCGGTCTCCGGGATCGCAGTGCGGTCCAATTCTTCGCGGGCGAAGAAGCCGAACTTCCCTTCGTCGATGGTATGCGGAAGGCTCGTGAGCGGCTTACGGCAGTCGAAGAGGAACATTAGCCAGTGTGACTGGCCTTCGTAGCCCTTTTCAGAGATCATCCCGAAGAGATGGAGATCCTCGGTCGTCACCTTCGCGCCGGTCTCTTCTTCGGTCTCGCGGACAGCGCATTCAAAGGGGGATTCGCCTGTAGCCATCTCAAGTTTGCCGCCGATGGGGCTCCAGCAGCCGATATTGGGTGCCTTGGTGCGCTGGATGAGTAGGAGCCGCCCCGCCTCGTCATGCATGAAGACGAGGACGCTGATCTTGAAGGGAAGGGGAGCACCGGCGGACATAGGCACAACCTTGCGGGCAGGCTTCGATGGCACAACCCCGGAGTGCTCTTTAGACGGCCAGGATGGCGTCGATCCGCTTCAGTTCATCAGAGGCGAACGGAGCGGAATGAGCGGCGGCCACGCACTGCTCGAGTTGGGCCACCTTGCTGGCGCCGATGATCGCGGTGGTCACACGCTTGTCGCGGAGGACCCAGGCCAAGGCCATCGAGGCGAGGGGTTGCCCGCGCTCTTCCGCGACCTTGGCAAGCTGGCGTACTTTATTCATGCGGACGGCGTCGACTTGTTCGGGGCGCAGGAAGCCGTGCACCTTTCCGGCCCGCGCGTCCGCCGGAATCCCTTGGAGGTAACGGTCGGTCAGCATCCCTTGGGCCAGCGGCGAGAAGACCGCGCAGCCGATGCCTTCCTTCTCGACGGTATCAAGGAGGCCAGCCTCCGGGGTGCGCTCAAACATACTGTATTTAGGTTGGTGGACCACGCAGGGCGTACCGAGGTCGCGGAGAATGGCGCAGGCCCGGGCGGTATCGGCTGGGTTATAGTTGGAGACGGCGGCGTAGAGGGCCTTGCCCGAGCGGACGGCGTGGGCGAGTGCCCCCATGGTTTCTTCCATCGGGGTATTCGGGTCGCGTCGGTGACTATAGAAGATGTCGACGTAGGGGAGC
>CAMDQP010000010.1 GCA_945906115.1 Opitutus sp. GAS368 | reverse complement strand
CGGCGACGAGACGGGCGCGCGTGGGGGAAGTGGACGGGCGGGCGAGGAAGGCCAGACCCGCACCGGCGTCGGCCTTGGCGGAAGTGGCGAGACCGCGCACGAACGCACGGGCAGCGGCGACGGAAAGCATGGATCCGTCGGCGGCGACGGAAGCCTGCGCGCGATCCGGATCGTACATGTCGAGTACACTAGCCTGGGCGAACTTCGAGGAAGCGCCGCCATTGGCGCGGTGGCTCGGGTTGCCTTCGATCTTGGTCGGCCGGTGCTGATGCGTCTCGACGAGAATCGGCTGGTTGGCGAACTCGCCAGGGAAGGAGGAAGCGTAGTAAGTCGCGACGCCGGGAATCGTGTTCTCGGGCTGCTTGGCGTAAGGGAGCGTATGATTGCGAGGCTCGCGGCAACCAGCGAGACCGAGACCAGCAAGGCCGAAGGAAGCGCCCATGAGCATCAGGAACTCGCGACGCTCGACGGGGGTGATGGCGGCGGCGCCTTCGACGAACTCGCGTTCGGCGCGGGTACGGAACTCGGGCGACTTGTTGCGCTCGTCGAGGCTGCGCCAGTAAGAGGGGCCAGTTGGCTCGCCGGGCTGGACCGCGGGGTGTTCAAAGACTTTCTTGCTCATCGGAAAAGAAGTGGGGGTTAGCGGTGGCAGCCTGAGCAGCTCTGGGGCGGATTGACCTTCCAGTCGTGGACGAACTTCGTGCCGGCCGCAGTCTGCGCAGCGGGCGAAGCGGCCTTGTAGGCGAGGTCGGTGACCTTGTCGACGGGGCGCAGGAACTGCTCGGGATTGCGGTGGCAATCGAGGCAGAAGGACATGTTGAGCGACTTCTGCTGGCCGACGACGACCTGCTGATCGATACGACCGTGACACTCGACGCAGCTGACGCCGCGATTCACGTGCACCGCGTGGTTGAAGTAAACGTAGTCGGGCACCTTGTGCACCTTGACCCAGCGAATCGCCTCGCCAGTTTCCACACTCTTCTTCACGAGCGCGAGCGCGGGGCTGTCGGGCTTCACCTGGCTATGGCAGTTCCAGCAGGTACCAGTCGTCGGGACGTTGGAATGCGAGGACTTGTCGACGAAGTTGTGGCAATAGAGGCAATCGAGACCGAGGACGGAATCGGGGCCGGCATGGAAGGAGTGATCGAAGGCGACGGGCTGGTCCGGCGTGTATCCGACGTTCAAATACTTGTTCGTGGCGTACTCGTTGACCGCGGCGGCGACGACCACACCCGTGATGAGCAGGCAGACGATGATCTGCAACGGAGCGGCGTTGACGGCCCGGGCGAAGAAGTTGCCACGGGGGGCCGGGCGGTTGAGGAAATCGAGGAGTTTGCGCATCGCGTTCAGACGAATGGATTGGCTGGTTTTTTGACCGAAGAAGCACGAAAGGCGGAACCCCTTCGCAACCCAAATTTAAGCGGTTTTAGTCGCTTTTCAGGGGTAGCCTGAGAACGGAACCCCTAATAACCTGTGTATTGGGTGTAAATTAACATCATAAGCCCTTGAATGACATCAACTTGTAATGTAATGATTGTTTTAGTTCATTAAAGCCCTCCCCTGCTCACCATTGGGCCCTTTCCAAACTATTAGACCAGCGAAGGGAAAGCCCTAGTGGGGCTAATCCATTCGCTGGTCTTAGGTCGAGCGGCTCCGGCTTAGCGGGTCAGGGACTTCGCGGCGCTCTGGACGAGGTCGACGAAGCTCTTGGCCTCAAGGGAGGCGCCGCCAATCAGGCCACCGTCGATATCATGCTCAGCCAGCAGGGCGTCGGCGTTGTCGGGCTTCATGGACCCACCGTAGAGGATCCGGACGCGGCCCGCGTTCTCGGCGCCAAACTGGGAGACGAGCAGCGAGCGGATGAAGGCGTGTACTTCCTGGGCCATGGCGGGGGTGGCGGTCTTGCCGGTACCAATCGCCCAGACGGGCTCGTAGGCGATGATGACCTGTTCGGCCTTGCCTGTAGGCACGCCGGCGAGACCGAGTTCGACCTGACGCTTCACCACGGCGTTCGTGGTGCCAGCTTCGCGCTCAGCGAGTAATTCGCCGACGCAGAGGATGGGCTTGAGGGACGCGGCGAGGGCAGCGTTGACCTTTCGATTGATGAAGGCGTCGTCTTCTCCGAAAATCGCCCGGCGCTCGCTGTGGCCGAGGATTACGTGCGTGACGTGCAGGTCGCGAAGCATGGCGGCGGAGACTTCGCCGGTGAAGGCGCCGTTGGTCTTGTCATGCATGTTCTGGGCGCCCACGGCGAGGTGGGTGCCTTCAGCGGCGGCGCAGACCGCAGAGAGCGCGGTGAAGGGCGGGCAGAGGACGATCTGGACGGCGGATTCGGTGCCGACGGCGGTGGCGATGGCCTTGACGAGATCGGTGGCTTCGGTGGCGGTCTTGTTCATCTTCCAGTTACCGGCGATGAGGGGAGTGCGTATGGACATGGGTGTGGTATTGAGAGCGTATGAGCGAAGATCAGGCCGAGAGGGCCGCGACGCCAGGAAGGATCTTGCCTTCGAGGTATTCGAGGGAAGCGCCGCCACCGGTCGAGCAATGCGAGACCTTAGTGTCGACGCCGAATTTCTTGGCCGCCGTGGCGGTGTCGCCGCCACCGACAATCGTGATTGCGCCGCGCTCCGTGGCCTTGGCCACTGCGGCCGCCATAGCCTTGGAGCCGACGGCGAACTTTTCGAATTCGAAAACGCCGCACGGGCCATTCCAGACCACCGTGCCCGCACGGCCGATGGCGGCCTCGTACAGCTTGATGGACTCGGGACCGCAATCCATACCTTCCCAGCCAGTAGGGATGCCGGACTGCATGGTGGCGGGCTGGGTGTTGGAATCAGGCGAGAACTTGTCGCCGCAGAGGAAGTCGACCGGAAGGGTGACCTTCACGCCGCGGGCCTTGGCCTTGTCGAGCAGCTCTTGGACGATTTTGGCGCCTTCGGCGTCATAGAGGGAATTGCCGATTTCCATGCCGTCGCAGATTTTGCGGAAGGTGTAAG
This sequence comes from Opitutus sp. GAS368, assembly GCA_945906115.1. Lineage (GTDB taxonomy): Bacteria > Verrucomicrobiota > Verrucomicrobiia > Opitutales > UBA953 > UBA953. Next base: position 19,011 of record CAMDQP010000010.1, on the reverse strand, counting down.
CCATACCACCACCGATGATAATCTCGTCGGCCTTCTCGATGAGGTTGCGGATGAGCGGAATCTTGTCGGCGATCTTGGCGCCGCCGAGGATGGCGAGCAGCGGGCGCTGAGGATTGTTCAAAACGGTGTCGAAGGCCTTGAGCTCAGCTTCGAGGAGGAAACCGGCGGCCTTGCGGGGCAGGCTAACGCCGACCATCGAGGAGTGGGCGCGGTGCGCAGTACCGAAGGCATCGTTCACGAAGACATCACCCAGACGCGAGAGAGAGGCCCTAAATTCAGCTACTTTAGCGGGGTCAGCCTTCTGGCTGGTGCCGTCTTCGAGCTTCACCTTGCCCTCTTCCTCGATGGCGAAGCGGAGGTTTTCGAGGAGCAGGATTTCGCCGGGCTGGAGGGCCTTGGCGACGGCTTCGGCCTCGGCGCCTACGCAGGCGGCGACAAACTTCACCGGTTGGCCGAGGAGCTTCTCGAGCTCGACGGCGATGGGGCGGAGGGAGAACTTCTCGACGACCTTACCGTCCGGACGGCCGAGGTGGGACATGAGCACCAGAGAGGCGCCCCCTTCGAGCAGGAACTTGATCGTCGGCAGGGCCGCGGCGATCCGCTGGGTATTCGTGATGGCGCCGGTCTTCTTGTCCTGAGGGACGTTGAAGTCGACACGGACGAGGACACGCTGGCCTTTGACGGAGCCGAGTTCGCGGAGGGTAGGAGCAGACATGGTGGTGAAAGGAGCACAGAAAGGCGTAAGGCCAAGGGTGGGAAGAACAAACCACCCGAGCCCTCGTAAACCGTCGTAACCGCCCACCCCCACCCCGCCGGGAGCCCAAAACAAGACAGGCGACCCGGATGGGCCGCCTGTCGCGGAGGAATCTAAGCGAGGCTTAGAGCTTGGCCGTGACCTTACCCAAGAGCTCGACGACTCGGTTGGAGTAGCCCCACTCGTTGTCGTACCAACTGATGAGCTTGAAGAAATTCTTGTTCAGCTCAATCGAGGAACCGGCGTCGAAGATCGACGAGCTCTTGTCGTGGATGAAGTCGGAGGAGACCACTTCTTCGTCGGTGTAGGCCAGGATGCCTTTCATGTAGGTCTCGGACGCCTTCTTGAGGGCGGCCTTGATCTCGGCGAGGGAGGTTTCCTTGACGGTCTTGACGGTGAGATCGACGACCGAGACGGTCGGGGTCGGCACACGGAAGGCCATGCCCGTCAGCTTGCCCTTCACTTCCGGAATCACGAGAGCGACGGCGCGAGCGGCGCCGGTGGCGGACGGGATGATGTTAATCGCAGCGGAACGGCCACCCTTCCAATCCTTCTTGGACGGACCGTCGACGGTCTTCTGGGTAGCGGTGTAAGCGTGGACGGTGGTCATCAGGCCTTCGGCGACGCCGAAACCTTCCTTCAGCAGCACGTGGACGAGCGGCGCGAGGCAGTTCGTGGTGCAGGAAGCATTGGAAATGATGTGGTGGATAGCCGCGTCGTACTTGTCGTCGTTGACGCCGATGACGACGGTGATGTCTTCATCCTTGGCCGGAGCGGAGATGATGACCTTCTTGGCGCCGGCTTCGATATGACCCTTGGCCTTGGCGGCTTCGGTGAAGAGACCGGTGGACTCGATGACGACCTGGACGCCGAGGGCCTTCCAAGGCAGTTCAGCCGGGGAGCGGGCGGAAACCACGAGGATTTCCTTACCGTTCACGACGAGGACGTCGTCTTCCAGCTTGTCCGGGGAGGACTTCTTGGAGGAGACGGTGCCGTTGAAGCGACCCTGCGTGGAGTCGTACTTCAGGAGGTAGGCGAGGTTGTCCGCAGGGACGATGTCGCCGACGGCGACGACGTCAAAGGTCGTGCCGAGGTGGCCCTGTTCGACGAGGGCGCGGAAGACGAGACGGCCGATGCGGCCGAATCCGTTAATAGCTACTTTGGTGGCCATGGTGTGGTGTATAGAAGAGTGGGTTCTCGCTTGAGCGGGAAAGGGATGAAAAAGGCCCTGCCGACCCCCATTGGCAAGCGAGAATGCGAATCAGGCTCCGGCCGACCAGACGGCGCAGGCCAAAGGCGGCAAAACCACCCTGCCCGCTTCGATCCGCGGAACGGGTCCAGGCGCATGGAGGCAGGAGGGGAACGGCGAGACGACCACGGGCGTCCAGTTGCCGGTACGCGGGAGATCGAGGCTGACCTCATGATCGTGCGGATTACAGGCCAGGAGCACGCGGGCCGCCCCGAGGGCCCCATCGGCGTTGAGGACCGCGACGAAGGCCTCGCCACCCTCCTGATGCGTGACCTGCATCCATCCGCCCGTGACCGCCTGGCGTGGGCGCATGGCCGCGCCCGCTGTCGAAAGGCGGAAACCGACGAGGCGGGCGACAAAATCGTGCTCGGCCCGGAAACGCTCCAAGCGAACGGGGTCCAGTCGGTTCAGGTCGCCGCGACGCCACGTATTCCCGACGCCGCGCTTGGTCATCAAGAAATCTTGGCCGGCGCACAGCATGGGCACGCCCGCGGCGCACAGGAGGATGACGTGCATCATGCGCGTGCGCAGGACGTCGTTGGGTGCAGGGTCGAGCGCGTCGGAGCCGGCCCGCTCGGTGATGCGATCCAGCCAAGCCATATCATCGTGCGACTGCGCGTAACGCAGGCGGGCCGCCGGACGGATCGCGCAGGCGGCGACGTGATGCAGCAGGTCGGCGGCTTTGCCATGCCCGCGCACGTAGGCCGGCAGGAACTCGCGGAACGCATCATCCCAACTGGTCCAGGTGCTGTCGTCGAGATCGCGGGCCGCATGGCCGCGGAAACTCCACGGCTCGGCAATGAGAATCTTCTGCGGCGCGCGCACCCGGAAGTCGGCTTCAATCTCGCGCAATAGGGGCGTGCCGAGCAATTCCGCAAGGTCGAGGCGCACGCCGTCGACGCCGAGCGTCTCAGTCCAATGTCGCAACGCCGCGTGCACGAGCCGCTTGAACATCGGCGCCTCGGCGCGCACGTCATTGCCGCAACCGCTCCAGTTCGTCAGTTCGCCCTGTGGGTTGACGCGGTAATAATAAAGGGCGTCGATGGCACCGAGTCCGTTGGGGGAACCGAAATGATTAAGCACCACGTCCATGATGACGGCGAGTCCGGCCTCATGGCAGGCGCGCACGAGATCGCGGAACTCCTCCATCGCGACGACGCCGGGCGCGGAAGCGTATTGATTGGCCACGCCGAACGCGCTGACGGGCATGTAGCCCCAATGATATTCTTCGACGGTCGTGTGCTCGAACTCCGCGCAAGGTAGCAGCTCGAGTGCGTTCACCCCCAAGGCACGCAGGTAATTCCCCTGCGAGCGGACATAACGGGCGAGGTCGCGGTAGCCGCCAGCGGAAGGTGCGCCCTCGGCGAGGCCAAGGAGATCGCGCAGGTGCCCTTCGAGGATGACGAGGTCTTCAACGGCCGGCGGCACGAAGCCGTCCGCGAAAGGAGCTAATGATTCCGGCCCGATGACGATGCCAGCGGCCTGCTGCGGGCCGACGACCGCCCGCGCCCACGGGTCGACCAGCTGCGTCTCGCCGAAGCGTTCCTGCGTACCGGCCTCGTTCGAGGTGACGGCGATCCAATAATATGAGCCGGAAAGATTTTCCGGATGCGTGGCCGACCAAGCGCCCTGCCCTTCGGGCTTGAGGGCGAGCAGATGGTTCGCCCCACCGGCCGGGTTGCGCCAGCTGACCTCGACGGCGCGGGCGCGCGGAGCGAAGACGCGGAACTGAGTTGTGCGGCCGCCGACGAGCGCGCCGAAATTACCAGGCGGCTCGAGCACGTCGAGCGCATCGGAGGCCAGGATGTCACCGAGCTCGAGCAGGTCTGGCGTCGCGAAAATCATCCGCACGGGCGCAGCGGCCGGATCGGCGTCCTCCGCGTGGAAACGGAAGACATGCTTGTCGGTCCGGCGACGGGAGACAATCAGGTTGCGATGATTGTCGGTGGAGCGACGGATGTTATCCGCGTCGTGCGGCGGTTCCACCCAGCGGCCGCCGTCGCGGAGGAACTTGAACTCAACCGCGTCGGCCGAGCTGAAGACGTCCTCGACGGCGACGCTCAGCTCAAAGCCTTCGGCGCCGGCGACGCAGACCGGGCTCAAGACCCAGCGCTCCATATCGATGGCCTTGCCCCAATCGTTGAACGGGCCGCCCACGCTGACCGTGCCGTCGGCCACCTCAGGGCAAAGGGCCTTCCAGAAAAAGAAATGCACGCGGCCGGCTTCCAGCCAATGACCGGAGCGCAGCGCCCAGGCACGCACGTCGGCCGGCTCGAGCAAGGATAGGCGGGCGGGCGGATTCAAGGACAGCGGAGGCAGGCCCGGACCCGTCCAGTCTGCAGTGAGCATGACGAGACCGGAGACCTTCGTCTCCCAGCGCGCACTGGCCAGTTCTCTCGTCATCAACGCCAAGAGGAAGGGCGGAAAAAGTTTTGGCGAGCAAAAGCGGGCTTCCCTCCCGGCCGAGGGCTCTTCACGATACCCGCGTGGAAATCAGCGTACTAGTCAGCGACTGGGAGGGACATCGCCTCCTCGATTCCGGCGACGGGTTCAAACTCGAGGAGATCGGCGGAGTCCGCATGATCCGTAGCGAGCCCAAGGCCTGGTGGAGCAAATCCCTCCCCGCCGCCGAGTGGGCCCGCGCCGTCGCCGAGCATGAAGAAGGCGGCCGCGAAGGGCGCTGGAAGCTCAAGGGCAACTGCCCCAAGGAATGGGAGACCCAGCTCGGCAAACTCCGCTTCCAGCTCCGGTTCATGGACAATTCTAAGCAGTTCGGCGTCTTCGCCGAACAGTCGCCGCACTGGAAATGGGTCGCGGCGCGCCCCCAGAAGCTCGAACCCCGCCCCCGCCTGCTCAATCTTTTCGGCTATACCGGTGCTGCATCGCTCGGCGCCGCCCAAGCCGGCTGGCACGTAACGCATGTCGATGCCTCCAAGCCCGCCGTGGCCTGGGGCCGTCGCAACCAGGAGCTCTCCGGCATGGCCGAGGAGCCGATCCGCTGGATTATCGAGGACGCGATGACGTTCGTGAAGCGCGAGGTGAAGCGCGGTAACAAATACGAAGCCATCATGCTCGACCCGCCCTCCTTCGGCCGCGGTCCCACCGGCGAGTTCTGGAAGGTCGAACGCGACCTTGCCCCGCTCCTGCGCGCCTGCCGCGAACTCCTCTCCCCGCAGGCCCAGTTCATCCTGCTCACAGTCTACACCATCGACGCGTCTTCCATCCTTTGTCACAACCTGCTCGAGGAGAACACCCGCGGCCTAGGTGGTAAGATTGATATTGGCGAATTGGCCCTGAAGCAGGAAGACACCGGCCGCCTCCTCCCGCTTTCGCTGTGGGGTCGCTGGACTTCCGGCAAGGCATAAGCCGGGGCATTGGGCTGCATTAGGCTTTAAGGCGTTTTAAATGGTTTCCAACCGAGGCTCGTTGCCTACTAAATGACTAAGTGAGTCTTGTCCCTGACCAAGCTACGTTCCGCCAGTTGGCCCAGAAGTCCGATCTCATCCCGGTGTGCCTCGATATGATGGCCGACCTCGAGACGCCAGTGTCAGTCTACGCCCGCCTCCGCGCCTTGGGCTCACCCTTCCTTTTCGAATCCGTCACGGGGGGCGATAAGCTCGGACGCTACAGCTTCTGCGGCGCAGGACCGGCGATGACCCTCACCGCGTGGGAAGACCGCACCGAAATTACCCGCCGCGACGGCTCGAAGGAGACCATCCCCACGCCGACCGACCCCCTCACGCTGGTGAAGAAGGAACTCTCCGGCCTGCGCATCGCCAAGGTCCCTGGCCTCCCTCCGTTCGTCGGCGGCATGGTCGGCATGGTCAGCTACGAATACGTCCACCGCATCGAGCCCACCGTTCCGAAGCCCGCCAAGGATCCGGCCGGAACCCCTCTGCTCCACTTCATGCTGGTTGACCGCGTCGTCGCCTTCGACAACGCCCGCCAGACCCTCCGCCTCATCGTCAACGCCCGCGTGAACTCCCCGGCCGACGCCGATGCCGCCTACGCAGCAGCGAAGGCGGAGCTCGAGACCCTCCGCGCCGTCATCACCGGTCCGCGTGCCGCCGTGGCTGCCGAACTACCCGCGGGAGCCGAGTTCGCGACGGGTAAGGCCAACGTCAACCAAGCCGACTTCGAAGCGGCCATCCGCAAGACGCAAGAATACATCCGCGCCGGCGATTGCGTCCAAGTCGTGCTCTCGCGCCGCACTGATGTTCCCTACAAGGGGGACCCGCTCGACCTCTATCGCGTACTGCGCCACGTGAACCCATCGCCGTACATGTTTGTGATGGAGACCGGCCGCGGCTTCGACGTCGTGGGCGCCTCACCCGAAGTAAACGTGCGCCTCACCGGTCGTCTCTGCGAGATTCGCCCCATCGCCGGAACGCGCCCCCGCGGCGCCGACGAAGCCGCCGACCGCCAGCTCGAGACCGAACTGCTCGCCGATCCGAAGGAACGCTCCGAGCACCTGATGCTTGTCGACCTCGCCCGTAACGACCTCGGCCGCGTCTGTATCCCCGGTTCCGTCAAGGTGCCCGACTACGCGATTGTCGAACGCTACTCGCACGTGATGCACATCGTCTCGCAGGTCGAAGGCCAGCTCTCCCCAGAGAAGGACGCGTTTGACCTCTTCCGTGCGACCTTCCCCGCGGGCACCCTTTCCGGCGCGCCTAAGGTGCGGGCCATGCAGGTCATCTCCGAACTCGAAGGCGAACGCCGTGGCATCTACGGCGGCGCGGTCGGCTACTTCGGTTTCGATGGCGGGCACGACTCGTGCATCGTCATCCGCACCGCCTCGCTCCGCGACGGCGTCGCCAGCATTCAAGCCGGCGCCGGCGTAGTCGCCGATTCCGTCCCAACTTCCGAGTACGAAGAGACCATCAACAAGTCCAAGAGCGTCCTCCGCGCCCTCGGCCTTGCCTCCGGCCTTCGCTCCTGAGACGCACGCCCGTGACTAAGTCGAAGCCCCAGAGGAGCGCCAAGAAGAAGGCGACGCCTGTGGCGAAGCCGTCGAAGGAGCCCAAGAAGCTGCCTCTCGCCAAGCCGGCTAAGGCCGTCGCGCCTACGCCAGTCAAGCCCACCCCTACCCCGGCCCCCACCCCTATCCCTGATCGGGACACCGATCCCACGGAGCCGGGCCTGCCATGGGAAGAATTATCTACGGAAGAACGCTCTCCGATCCGCTATTACCTAGATCAGATTGGCAAGACGCCGCTGCTGACGCTGGAACAGGAAACCGCGCTCGCGCGTCTCGTCCTCAAGGGCGACGAGGCCGCGCGCCAGAAGATGATCCAGTCGAACCTCCGCCTGGTCGTACGCATCGCCAAGGATTACGATAATTTCGGCCTGTCGCTGATGGACCTCATCAGCGAAGGCAACTTCGGGCTGATCAAGGCCGTCGAACGCTTCGACCCCGACAAGGGCGGCAAGCTGAGCACCTACGCCTCCTGGTGGATCAAGCAGGCCATCAAGCGCGCCTTAGCCTCGAACGGGAAAACGATCCGCTTGCCGGTACACATGGTCGACCGCATTGCGCAGATGCGCCGCGTCACCGCCCGCCTCACCGTCGAGATTGGGCGCGAGCCGCATAACGACGAAATCGCCATGGCGATGGAGATTCCGCTCTCGAAGGTCGTCCACATGCAGTCCATCGCCAATCGGGCCGCCTCGCTCGACCAGCCGGTCGGCCTTGAAGGCGACGCGACGTTGGGTGACTTGGTGAAGGACGAGTCCGAACGCACCCCTTTTGAGACGCTTCGCGGCAAATCCGACAATGCGGAGATCGCGGAGATGCTCGCCGTCCTCGATCCGCGCGAGTCCGAGATCCTGACCCATCGCTTCGGCCTCAACGGCGAAAGCCCGCTCACGCTCGAGGAGGTCGGTGAACTCTTTAAACTCACGCGTGAACGCGTCCGCCAGCTCCAGCAGTCCGCCCTCATGCAGCTTCGCCGCATCATGACCGAACGCCAGAAGCTCCTGACTCCGGAAGACGTGAAGAAGAATAAGCTAGCCGAAGCCCGCTCCGGGGTCCTCAGCGAGTTCTTCCGCTCCAAGGGTATCGCCGCACCGCCCAAGGGGCGTCCAGGCCGCGAGGGGCTCTGAGCCTGTCCGGGTGGGTGGGTCAGGCCACCGCGGCCTGACCGATAACCCGTGAAAACAAAAAGGGCCCCGTTGCCGGGGCCCTTCGTTCAGCTTCTAATCCGAAGATTAGAAGTTGTAGCGGACGGTGAGGTCCGTGGTGCCGGCAGAACCCTCGGTGTCGGTGTAACCGACGGCCAACTGGATCTGCTTGCTCACGTTGTAAGCGAGCTCGGCGGTCAAGACGGTGTTGTCAGCAGAGTTACGGCCGACGGAGGCAGCGCCTTCGAAGTTGTTACCGAGAGCCTTGCGGAGGCCAATCGTGTAGGCTTCGTCGGAAGCGACCGAGACGGTGACGTCAGCGCCGGCGATGGCGTTGGCGAAGAGGTAACCGATAGCAACGGAGTCGGAGCCGTTACCGAGGGTGTTGCCACCACCGATGGTGGAGGAGGCGCCAACCCAGAAGTTGGAGGAGCCGAGGACGGCGGTAGCCGAGAGGCTGTAGCCCTTGGTGTCGGTGTTATAGCCGAGACCAACGCGGTTGTAGTTGAGACCAGCAGCGGCCGGAGCAGCAACCTGGGCGGAGGCGGCAGCGGCGAGGGTCGTGAGGGCGAGGATCGGGAGGATGTTCTTCATATGCATGGTCGGGTTTAAGCACGATTGACCCTAAAACAACAAAAAAGTGCATGATTGACATCTTTTCGTCACAATAACCCCAGGGGGCCTTCTTTTTCTAAAACAAAAAGGGCCCCGTTGCCGGGGCCCTTGTGATCAGCCTCTAATCCTAAGATTAGAAGTTGTAGCGAACCGAGATGTCCGTGGTCGAAGAAGAACCAGCGGCGTTGGTGTCGGAGACACCCACGGCGACCTGGATCTGCTTGCTCACGTTGTAAGCGAGCTCGGCACCCCAACCATTGACTCCGTTGGAGCGGGCGTAGCCGACAGCGAGTTCGATGTTGTTGCCAAGGTCCTTACGGACGTTGAGGCCGTAGGACTCGTCGGAGCCGACGGAGACGGTGGCGTCAGCGCCGAGGGCAACGTTCTTGAAAACGTAGCCAAGGGACACGGAATCAACTCCGTTGCCGGAGGTGTTGCCACCGATGGTGGTTTCAGCTTCAACGAGGAAGTTCGAGCTACCGATCAGGGCCGAAGCCGAGAGGGAGTAGCCCTTGCTGTCCGTGTTATAGCCGAGGCCAACGCGGTTGTAGGAGAGACCGGACGAAGCAGCAGCGCTCTGGGCAGAGGCAGCGGCAGCGAGGGTCGTGATGGTGAGGATCGGTAGGATATGCTTCATAGCGGGGATACTATTGATACAGGGCTGTAACAAAATCAAGCACCTTTTGCTTAAAATTCCCCTCCCCTATTTTTACGTCTCTTTTACCCACCTCCATTCACAATGCCCTGTGAATAAAGCTGGGGGCTATTGATGATCAAGGGTTAGGGCTTTAGCTGTGGGGTGGGGTTGGGAGGGGGGTGGGGGCAGTTATCCCCATCCAAGCACCCCTAACCATCAGTCTGGACGCCCTAAAATAGGCAAAATAGGGAAATTTGGCAGCTAAACGAGTAAAAGCCATAAATATGCCCTCATTCCCTAAGCCCAGGCCAATGACCCTACCCTGCCCCCTTTTCCTTTCAACAGGGCATTGATCCACCCGCCAACACCCCTGACCGGCAGCCCCTCCCGGCCCGCCCCTACTGGGGCGGCTTAAGCCCCGGCCAACAAAAAACCCGCTAGGCGAACCTGGCGGGTTTTGGGCAGGCCTCGGAGGAGGCTTACTTGCGACGGAACTTCGTGTTGAACTTCTCGACGCGGCCAGCAGAGTCCACGAAGCGCTTCTCGCCGGTGTAGGCGGGGTGCGAGTCCATGGTAACTTCTCGGCGGATGACGAAATGCTCGACGCCGTCGATGAGCTTGGTCTCCTTCGACTTCATGGTCGAACGAGCCGGGAACTCACGGTTCGTGGAGACATCCACGAAGACGACGTTGTTATATTCAGGATGGCCTGCCTTCTTCATAAAATAGGGGGTTTGCTAGGGGTTAGCCCTGACGCGCCTTGTAGCGAGGGTGCGTCTTGTTGATCACGTAGATACGGCCCTTGCGGCGAACTACTTGGCAATTCGGGTGGCGCTTCTTCAGCGACTTGAGGGAGGAGGAGACTTTCATGGTCGGGAGAGCCGTTTAAGCAACGGCAGGTCGGCCAACAAAGGTAACCTGCGACCGACTGTCAACGGGATTTCCTGTGCTTGTTTAAGCTTTCGTTCGGGCTATGACTTCAGGGTATGGAAACACGCGTCCGCCCCGCCTTGCCGGCCGATATCCAGGCGATCAACGCCATCTATAACCACTACGTCCGGACCAGCACCTGTACCTGGCACCTGACCGAGGAGACCGATAAAGGAAGGGCCACCTGGCTAAAGAGCCGCAGCCCAGCCCATCCGGCCCTTGTCATCGAATTAGAGGGTAAAGTGGTCGGTTGGGGCTCCCTTTCGACCTATAACACCCGCCAAGGGTGGTCCGCCACAGTCGAGGACTCGATCTTCATCGACCACACCCTGCACGGCAAAGGCCTGGGCAAGAGGATGCTGCAGGAGCTCCTCCTCCGCGCGGAGGCCATCGGCCACAGCTCCGTGATCGCCCGCATCTCGGGCGAACAGACCCCCAGCCTGCGCCTCCACGCCGCACTGGGCTTCGAGCAAGCCGGCCTGCTGCGCGGCGTGGGACACAAATTCGGCCAGAAACTCGATTGTGTCTACATGCTGAAAGCCCTGCGCCAGCCCTGACCTTGACAGAGCGAGGGCTAACCCTTTGCTCACCTATCCGCTTTAATGCTCAGGTGGTGGAATGGCAGACACGCTGGATTCAGGTTCCAGTGCCCCTAAAGCGTAAGGGTTCAAGTCCCTTCCTGAGCACCAAAAGCAAGACACGACCCCGGCGACCCCGGGGTCGTCCGTTTAATCCGATCCCCCATGTATCTACTTATCAACTACAACCCGCCAGTCCCAGTCCCTGTCCCCACCCCTACCCCTCGTAGTTAGAGCCTTCCCCCTAGCACATGGAGGATTGTCCCCCCCGAAAAGACCCTCCATCCTTCCCCTTCACCGATGGCGGACCTCACCACATTACCCGACCTCCTTCCCTGGCCCTTCCTGGTCTGCAGCCGCAAGGGTGAGATTCTTTTTGCCAACCCGCTCGTCGACCGCGCGGTCGGTCAGAAGGTCCAGGCGGGCATGAATATCGACAAACTCTTCCTCGAACTCGAGAACGGTCTGGCCGCCTCCACCTTGCTCCACTCCGCCGCCCGCTGGTCCGCCTGGAGCGGGATGCTCGAGGTCCGTAACGTCAACGCCGGCGAACCGATCCGCGCCGCCAAAATTATCCTGCAGCCCGACCCGAAGTTCGATCGCCAAGTCTGGCTCATCTTCGCCGAAGACCCGCAGGTCAACGGCGCCCCAATCCTCACACCTCGTTCCGGCATGAGCCTCGCCCGCACGCTCATTGAAAATTCGCCCGACTTCATCATCTTCCGCGACCTCCAGGGGCGCATCCTGCATACCAGTCGCAGCCTCGATGAGTTCCTCGCCCTGCCCTACCGCGGCTACGTGGCCGACCTCGCGCTGGCCGACATCCTCTCGGCCCGCACAGCCAACCAGTTCCGGCAGTTCGATGAGGAAGTGATCCGTACCGGGCAACGCGTGCTCCATGCGGTCATGCACTTCGAGACTCTGGACAGCCGCTCGCGCCTCGTCCGCGTCGTCCACGAACGCATCAAGGGCGGCGGCGGCCTGCCCAACGGACTCCTGACCTTTGCGGTCAACATCACGGAATCGGTCGATGAACATAACCGCCTACGCATTGCGCTCGAAAAAGCTGAAGAGGTGGCCGCCGCCAAATGGCAGTTCGTCGCCAACGTGACGCACGAGATCCGTAACCCAATCAACGCCATCCAAGGCCTTTGCGAGACGAACCTGGAGCTGGCGGCGCCGCTTTCGCCGGACGTGCTGCGCAAGATCCAGTCCTGCGCCAGCGAACTCGAAGACACCGTCCGCGACGTGCTCGATTTCTCCCGGCTCGACCGCGGCAACGTGACGATTGAGAACATCCCCTTCAACCCCGTCCGCGCCCTCGAGGAAGTGACCGCCCAGTTCCAGCACCAGGCGGGCCGCAAGGGCGTCGAACTCGCCGCCCTCGTCAAGGCCGACTCCCCCCAGTCCGTGCTCGGCGACCCAATCAAGTTCCGCCGTATCATCGCCAACCTCGTCGGTAACGCGGTGAAGTTCACCGAGAACGGCCACGTCCACGCGGAACTCGAATTCGAGGAACGTAACGGCCGACTCCGGGCACAACTCACCGTCCGCGACACGGGCATTGGCATCCCGGGCGACCAACTCGAGAGCATCTTCGAGCCGTTCACGCAGGCCGACGCCTCGACGACCCGCCGTTTCGGCGGCACGGGCCTCGGCCTGACCATCGTCCGCAGCCTCACGCAGGCGATGGACGGCTACATGAAAGTAATGAGCGAAGTCGGCACCGGCTCGAGTTTCGCCGCGACGGTCATGGTCGAACCCAACCCGGCCTTTACGCCGCCGCCCCAGCCTAAGCTCGCCGGCCAGCGGATTCTGCTCGTCGCCGGCGACCCCGCCGTCCGCCAATGGTTCGCCGAGTCGCTGACCTATTGGGGCGCGGAATGCGAACAGACGGAGACCTACGAAGACGCCGAAGCGCTCTGGGCCGCCGCGGCCGCCGCCGAGAACCCCTTCAGCCGGGCGATCATCGACCTACCCGAAGACGTCAGCCCGCGCCTCCCGGCCTTCCCTCGCGAACAGATCATCCTGGTAACCTCTTCCGAAGTCGAATTCCGCAGCCAGGCCCAGCTCTTCCGCCCGGTCACGCTCACGGCCCTCTGGACTCGCTTTAGCACCGAAGCCCCAGTCCGCGACGAACACGAGCCAGCCCACGGCGCCCCCCGAGCCTCCCGCAGCCTCCGCGTGCTCCTCGCCGAAGACAATGAAGTCAACCGCGAGGTCGCTAGCGCCCGCCTCCGCCGCGCCGGCCACGATGTCAGCGCCACGGTCGATGGGTCCGCCGCCCTAGACCTCTGGCGCACCAAAGAATTCGACGTCGCGATCCTCGACATTCAGATGCCGATCATGGACGGGCTGTCCGTCGCCACCGCCATCCGCGCCGAGGAACAGGCCCGGGGTCGCCGTCGCACCTCGCTCCTGGCCCTCACCGCCATGACCCAGGAGCTGGATCGCGCTCGCTGCGAGGCCGCCGGCTTCGACGCCTACCTCGCCAAGCCGGTCCGGGGCGCTGAATTGCTCGAAAAGCTGGAGCTTCTCGCCGCCAGCCAAGAAGCCGCCCTTGGACGCGTCCGGGACGACGAGTTCGCGGCCAACCTCGAGGCCGCCGAAACCGAGGATGCCGAGGACCTCAAGGCCGCCGCCCGGGCCTTCCTCCGGCACGCCGAGGACATCATCACCCGCCTCTGCGTCGCCCGCGACTCCTCGGAGCCAGACGCCCTCAGCCGCGAAGCCCACGGGGCCAAAGGCATGCTTTCTCTGATGGCCTGCACCGGCCTCGCCCGCCTCGCGAACCAGATCGAACGCCAGCCGACCGAGACCTCGGCCCGCGCCCGGACGGATGAGCTCATCGACGGCTTGCAGAAACTGCGCGAGACGCTACAGTCTCGTTCTGACCTGAGCCCTGATGGCCAAGCCGAAACTCAAACCCGAAATCAAGACTGAGACGCTGGTCTCGGCGGCGCCTAAATGGAACGTCGTCGTGCTTAACGATCCCATCAACTACCAGGCTTACGTTGTCGTGGCCTTCATGAGTGTACTGCGCATCAGCGCCGCCGAAGCCAAGAAGCTCATGCGCGCCATCCACGCCGAAGGTCGCGCGACTGTGTGGACCGGCGATCGCGAACGCGCCGAGATGCTCGCACTGGAGCTGCAGCAATGGCACCTCAACTCCCTTCTCGAGAAAGATGGCTGAACTGCGCCTGAGTATGACCCAGGAGGCGCGCACGGTGCTCTCCGACCTGCTCCGGCTCATCGCCCCAGCGGCCGCCCGCGTGTCGGTCAACCGTGCCAATGTGCCCGGCAACGACGAGGAGATTGCGAGTTTCTGGGTCGAGACGCTCACCGCGCAGGCCTCCGAGGAGGCCCGCCTACTCGCCGTGGCCTTCGCCAGCGCCAAGGGGGACCCGGCCGTAATCGTGCTCCCCAACGAAGCCCAGGCCCAGGCCTTCCTCCGCTCCCTCTCCGCCGTGCGAATGGCTCTCCGCGACCTGGTCTTCGCCGACATCACCGACGCCCAGCTGGAAAGCTCCGAGGACATCGACGACGAGTCCCTGCCGACCGAAAAACGCCACGCCCTCGCCTGCTACGCCTGCTTTGGTCTCCTCCAGCAGTCGCTCATCTCACAGCTCTGCCCCGAGGCCTTCGACTGAGCGACGAAATCGGTTGAACGTCCGCTCCTGACCCGCAACAAACAGGATGTGCGCAGTGGCCTCCTCAGTTTCTTCTCCGCCCTCGGTTCCTTCGGTCGCCAGCTCGCGGCCCGGCCTCGCCCGAAGTCCCTTCCTATCGTCGGCGTCGTCCGCTCGATGGACGGACCGACTTTCAAGGCGGACCTCGTCGCCGGCCTGAACGTCGCACTCCTCGCCTTCCCGATGTCGATGGCCTTCGCCATGAAGGCCGGCCTACCGATCTGGTGCGGACTCGTCGGCTGCGGCGTCGCCGCCGCGGTGGCCCCGCTCTTCAGCGGCTCGGCTAATCTCTCCGCCGGGCCGACCAACGCCACGGCGGCCTTGCTGCTCGGCTCCTTCGCCACGCTCGGCGCCACCAACCCCGAACTGCGCGCCTCGGCGCTCCCGACCTTGGTGCTGATGACGGGCCTGTTCCTGCTGCTCGCTTCGTGGCTGCGCCTGAGCGGCTTCGCTGACTTCGTCCCGCGCACGGTAATCTCCGCCTATATCGCCGCCGCCGCCCTGCGCGTCATCGCGCTCCAGCTCCCCATCGCCCTTGGCATGCCCGGCGATCACGCCGCCGAGACGCTACCCGAAGTGCTCTGGCACGCGCTCCACATGGGCCGCACGCTCATCAATCCGGAATTAGGCCTGACCATCGTCTCGGGCATCGCCTATTTTATTCTCCGGCCGAAGTATGGAGCCGGTAAAGCCATCCTCGGCGCCGTCGCCGTTGCGACCGTCGGAGCCATCCTCGCGCAGAACGTGGCCCACGCCCAAGGCAGTATCGCCAAACTGGTCACAGTCGTCGGTGAAGCCGCCCAACCCGGGGCCGCCCTGCCCCTGCCCGATTTCTCCGGCCGCACACTCTCGACGCTCTTCTCGCCAGCGCTCGCGCTCGCGGTGCTAATCGTCATCGAGGGGACGGCCAACGCCCGCGCCTCAGCCTTGAAGACCGGCCGTCCGTCCGACCTTCACCAGGAAATCTACGGACTCGGGATGGCGAACGTCGCCTGCGCCTTCACGGGGGGCATGGCGGCCTCAGGCTCGATTAGCCGCTCAGCCCTCAACGTCGCCAGCGGCGCCCGCACCGCGATGGCCTCGCTGCTCTGCGGGGGCTTCATCCTCGGCGCCCTCTTCCTCGCCAGTCCCGCGGTGGCGGTCGTGCCACTCTCGACACTGGCGATCCTCGTGATCCTCGCCGAACTCGAGCTCGCAAACTTCTCCGCGATCAAACTCATCCTGAAATCTGGAGCCCAAGACCGTACGGTCTTCCTCGCCACCTTCGCCACGGCGCTGCTCGCCCCGCTCGACATCGCAATCTTCCTCGGCACCACGGTCGCCGTCGCTTTTTACCTGAAGCAGACGTCCACCCCGGCGGTCGTCGAATACGACTTCTCCGACACGGGCGAAATCAAGGAACGCCCGAAGGGCCAAGGCACGACGGGCATCTCGATCCTGCACGTCGAAGGCAGCCTGCACTTCGGCGCCACCCAGGCCTTCCACGAACACCTGCGCCGCGCCTCGGCCGATCCGAACCTGAAGGTGCTCGTGCTGAAGTTCCGCGAAGCGCTCTACCTCGACGCCAACGGCGTGCTGCTCCTTCGCGACCTAGCCGACACGCTGAAGTCCGACGGCCGCCACTTGATTCTCTGCGAGGCGAAGGCCGATACGATGAAGATCATCGTCAACGCTGGCCTCGACCAGTCAGTCGGCCCGGAGAACGTCTTTCCCTTCGATGAAGCCCAGCCGAACCTGGCGCTGGCCAAGGCCGTCCGCCGCGCCCGCGAACTAGCCGGCGGCGGTCAGGCTGTCCTCCGCATCGTGACGGCCCCGCACCCCGAACTGCCCAAGCCTGCTTCGGCCTCGGGCGAGGATTGGCAGATTTAGTCTCCTCTCGCCGTTTTTCGGACAACCCACGCCGTCCCTTAAGGGTTTTACGGCGGTTTTTGAATTATGGCTTGAAGCCCGCACCGGGACTCGCCCTTTTGGGGTGGTCTGTTCACCTGAAAGACGCCCACCTTCCCAGCACCATGAGCCACTACAGCGAAATCCAAAAGCACCTCGGCACCGAAGCCGAAAACCTCCTCGGGTTTAACAACCCGAAGATCAAGAAGGACCAGATCCATTCCCCTCGCGCGGATTGGGTCGACCACGCCTTCTCCGCCTCGGATCGCAATAACCGCGTCCTGGCCAACCTGCAGCGCCTCTACGGCTCCGGCCGCCTCGCCAACACGGGCTACGTCTCGATCCTTCCGGTCGACCAAGGCATCGAACACTCCGCCGGCGCCTCCTTCGCCAAGAACCCGATCTACTTCGACGGTGAGAACATCGTGAAGCTCGCCATCGAAGGCGGTTGCAACGCGGTCTGCTCCACCTTCGGCGTCCTCAGCAGCGTCTCCCGCCGCTACGCGCACAAGATTCCCTTCATGGTGAAGATTAACCACAACCAGCTGCTCACCTACCCTAACGTCGGTGACCAAGTGATGTACGGCACGCTGAAGCAGGCCGCCGACATGGGCTGCGCCGCCGTCGGTGCGACGATCTACTTCGGCTCCGCCGAAACCAACCGCCAGATCATCGAAGTCTCCCACGCCTTCCAACAGGCCCACGAGCTCGGCATGGCCACGGTCCTCTGGTGCTACACCCGCAATAACGCCTTCAAGACGAAGGAGAAGGACTTCCACGTGTCCGCCGACCTTACCGGCCAGGCCAACCACCTCGGCGTCACCATCTGCGCCGACATCATCAAGCAGAAGCTCCCCGAGAACAATGGCGGCTACCTCGCGATCCAGGCCACCGAGTCCTCCTACGGCAAGATCGACAAGCGCATGTACACCGACCTCTCGACCGATCACCCGATCGACCTCACCCGCTACCAGGTCGCCAACTGCTACATGGGCCGCATCGGCCTCATCAACTCCGGCGGCCCCTCGGGTAACAACGACTTCGCCGAAGCCGTGAAGACCGCCGTCATCAACAAGCGCGCCGGTGGCCAGGGTCTCATCTCGGGTCGCAAGGCCTTCCAGCGTCCGATCGAAGAAGGCGCGAAGCTCCTGAACACGATTCAAGACGTCTACCTCACGAAGGAAGTCACGATTGCCTAAGGCGACCGCTGCCTCCTGACCAAAGCCCCGGCATCCGCCGGGGCTTTTTGTTGGGTGACTTCCCGACGCTTACTTCGCCGGGACGAGATCGGCTTCGGTCAGCATGGGCTTGCCGACTTCGCCACGCAGGGCCTTGACCTGCTCAGGCGTGACGGCCGGAGCGGAGTTGCCGAAGCTATTGCGAACATAGGTCAGCACGGCGGCGATCTGCTGGTCGCTCTGCTGCGGCAGCGCCATCATGGGAACGGGCGGCGTATACTTCTTACCGGAAACGGTGATGGGCCCCTGCAGGCCGCGCAGCTGGATGCGGATGAGGTTCTCCACCGGGCCATTGACCCAGTTCGACTTGGCGAGCGGGGGTGCGAGGACGGTACCTTCGGCGTTCGGACCATGGCACGCCATGCACGTCATGAAGGCCAGCTTACCGAGTTCCATCACGGCCGGGTCGACGTTCGCACCCGCGACGACGGGCTTGATCGTGGAGATATCGAGCGGCTTAGGATCAGCGACCTTGGCCTTCTTGGGCGCCTTCTCGAGCGTCGCGAGCCAGGCGACCATGTCGCGGACTTCGGGCAAAGTGAGTGCATCCATCGCCGGCATACCCGAGACGGGCGTGGACATAGACTTGATATCCTTGCGAGCCACGCGCCAGCGGTTGCCGGCGACATCGACATCGACGTTGTCCTTCTCATCCTTAATCAGGGTACCGACCAACGCCCCGCCATTGGCGAGGTCGATGTTCACGGTGCCGTATCCAGCGACGATGACGGCGCCGGAGTTTACGACGGACTCGAGGAGATAACGGCGGTCGCCGCGCTTGGCGATACCGGCAAGATTCGGACCGGCTTCACCACCGGCGGCATGGGAATCATCCGACGCGCGGTGACAACGCAGGCACTGACCGGCGGGCAAGGCGGTGAACAGCGCGAAGCCGTTCTTGGCGTCGCCGCCTTCAAGCGCCGGCAGCCACTTGGCGAGTTTGTCATCACCGCCAGCGATTGCCCTCTGCGTGGCGGCGAGGGCTTCCTTCACGGAGGGCTCGGAGCGGAACGCGGCGGCGTCAAGGAGCTCAAGCGCGGCCGGCGAGACACCCTTGGCCTTCTCAAGAGCCTTAAGGCTCTCGACGAACAGAGCGTCGACGCCGGCGGCGGGCAACTTGGCGAGGGCCTTCCAAGCGCCCTGACGGCGAACGACCGAAACAGCGGAAGCAGATTTGGAAAGCTCGATGAGTCCCTGCGCGGGATTGAGGTGGGCGAGCGCGCCGACGGCGACCATGGCGACTTCGTCCTGCTTGTCCTTGGCATACTTGCCGGCGACTTCAGCGAGATCGGACGGCTTGCGCTCGAGCCA
>CAMDQP010000009.1 GCA_945906115.1 Opitutus sp. GAS368 | reverse complement strand
CTTCGACGATTCCGTCCATCACGCCTGCGTCGGCGCTGACGGCTCCGGTCGTTCCGACGCTCAGTTCACCGATCGCGCAGGGCGTAACGACA
This sequence comes from Opitutus sp. GAS368, assembly GCA_945906115.1. Classification (GTDB taxonomy): domain Bacteria; phylum Verrucomicrobiota; class Verrucomicrobiia; order Opitutales; family UBA953; genus UBA953. The sequence continues at coordinate 22,144 of CAMDQP010000009.1, read as the reverse complement.
GCGAGCACCGGGCCGACTTCGGCAGCTTCAGCCTCTTCGTCGCATGCGCCGGCGGTCCGGCTCGGCTGGCGCCTGCTTTCGCGTCTGCGAGAAGAGCGGGCCGTCTTCGAGACGCCCACCGGCTTGGCCATCCTCGATATCGGTGCGGCGCACCAGCGCGTGCTCTACGAATCCATTCTCGCGCAATTCACCGCGCAGAAGCCGGTCAGCCAGCCGATGCTCGTGCCGCTGAGCATCGAACTCGAACCGTTGCCCGCCGCGGTACTCAAGGAGCGCATGCCACTGCTCGCTTCCGCTGGTTTCGACTTCGAAGAATACGGTCGCAACTTCTGGCGTATCCAAGCCTTGCCTGCGTGGCTCGCGCCCGAGGACGCCTTGGCCTTCGTGCGCGATTTGCTGGCCGAGATGGCCCGCCGCGAAGGCGACTTCGGCCGCCCTTCGCTTGCCTATGATGCCCTCGCCAAGATCGCCGTGATCAAGGCCCGTCGTAAGGGCGACAGCCTGTCCGACGCCGAACTGATGGAGCTCGTGCAAGCCTTGTTCCGCACCGTCCAGCCCGGCAGCTGCCCGCGTGGTCGGCGGACTTACGTCGAGTGGACGGACGCCGATCTGACGCGCCGCTTCGGCTGATCAGCGGCGGCCCTTATGGCGCTTCGGCGAGGCCGGCTTGCCGGTGCGCAACGCTTCGATTTGGTCGCGTAGATTCGCCGCGCGTTCGAACTGCAGTTCGTCGGCGGCCGCGAGCATCTCGGTCTCCATGTCGGACAGGACGCGCGCGATGTCTCGGTCGTCGGTGCCTTCAGCCACCGCGAGGGCTTCGTCGGCTTCCAGGTCTACGAGGCTCTCCTCAATCTTACGGCTCGTGCTCTTCGGCGTGATACCGTACTTCGTGTTATGGGCCTCCTGGCGCTTGCGGCGGTCTCCGCAGATGGTGAGCGCACGGGTGAGGGATTTTGTCATCACGTCGGCGTAGAGCAGGACCTTGCCGTCGACGTGGCGGGCGGCGCGGCCGGAGGTCTGGATGAGGCTCGTCTCGCTGCGCAGGAAGCCCTCCTTGTCGGCGTCGAGGATACCGACCAGCGCCACCTCGGGAAGATCGAGGCCTTCGCGGAGAAGATTGACGCCGACAAGGACGTCGAAGTGACCGGCGCGGAGGCGGCGGAGGATTTCGACGCGTTCGATCGCATCGATGTCGGAGTGGAGGTATTCGACCTTCAGGCCGCTATCCCGCATGAAGTTGGCGAGGTCTTCGGACATTCGCTTCGTGAGCGTCGTGACGAGTGTACGAAAGCCGCGAGCGGCGACGGCCTTGGCCTCGCCGATGATATCCTCGACTTGGCCGGCGATCGGGCGGACTTCCATGACCGGGTCGAGCAGGCCCGTCGGGCGGATGACCTGCTCGGCGATGACGGACGACACCTTGTATTCATAGGGCGCGGGCGTGGCGGAGACGTAGACCGCTTGGTCGACGATCACGTCGAACTCTTCCGGGCGGAGCGGGCGGTTCTCGAGGGCGGAGGGTAGGCGGAAGCCAAATTCGACGAGACGTTCCTTGCGGGCGCGGTCGCCGTGATACATCCCGCCAATCTGGGACACCGAGACGTGGCTTTCGTCGATGAACACCAGCTTATCCTTCGGGAAGAAGTCCAGGAGGCAGTGCGGGCGTTCGCCGGGACGGCGTCCGGACATGTGCATCGAGTAGTTCTCGATACCCGGGCAGAAGCCCGTCTCGCGGAGCATCTCAAGGTCGTGTTCGACCCGCATGCGGATGCGTTGGGCTTCCACGAGGCGGTTCGTCTTTTCGAAATGCTCGACCCGTTCTTCGAGCTCGGCGCGGATGGCGGCCCCTGCGGCCTTCACGCGGCCGGGGGCCATCACGTATTGGTTGGCCGGATAGAGGTCGAACTTCTGGAGTTGCTTGCCCGGCTTCACGCTCACCGGGTCGAGTTCGCGGATGGCTTCGAGCGTATCGCCCCAGAATTCGAGGCGGACAGCGGACTCCATGTACGCCGGCCAGACGTCGATGGTCTCACCACGGGCGCGGAAGTTGCAGCGCTCCAGAATGGCGTCATTGCGGACGTATTGATTGGCCACCAGCTTCGCGAGGAGTTCGTCGCGGCGCATCGTCATGCCGGCCTTGAGGGCGATCATCGCGGCCAGAAAGTCTTCGGGCGAGCCGAGGCCATAGATGCAGGAGACCGAGGCGATGACAATCACGTCGCGGCGGGAGAGCAGGGCACTGCTGGCGCTGATGCGGAGGCGTTCGATGTCCTCGTTGATGGCGGAGTCCTTCTCGATGAAGGTATCCGTCGACGGCACATAGGCCTCGGGCTGGTAGTAGTCGTAGTAACTGACGAAGTATTCGACGGCGTTCTCGGGGAAGAAGTTCTTGAACTCTGAGTACAGCTGGGCGGCCAGCGTCTTATTATGCGAGATGATGAGCGTCGGGCGTTGCTGCTGGGCGATCAGGTTCGCCATCGTGAACGTCTTGCCCGAGCCCGTGACGCCAAGGAGCGTCTGGCGGGCGTTGCCGGCACGCAGGGAGGCTTCGAGCGCGGCGATCGCGGTCGGCTGGTCGCCCATCGGGCGGTAGTCGGATTTGAGACGGAATTCCATCTCAGTCCAGGCGGCCGCGAGCAAGCCACTGCGGGTCGACCTCCGAGAGGTCCTGCACAATGCGGTGGGCCCCGGCGGGCTCCAGCTGCTCACGGGTGTTGGTCGTCGCGAGGGCGATCGTGATGAAGCCGCCGGAAAGCCCGGCTTGGAGGCCCGAGAAGGAATCCTCGAAGACGAAAGAGGTCGCCGGGTCGCCGCCGCCGAGGGCACAGGCCTTCAGGAAGACTTCCGGGTCGGGCTTACCCTTCGTGACGTCCTCGCTGGCGACCGCGCCGGCGAAGAAGTGGCCGATGCCGAAGAGCTCGAAGGACAGCGCGAGGTTCTCCTTGTGGGTCGAGGTGCCGATGACGCACGGGATGCCGAGGTCTATAAGTGCGCCGCAGAGTTCGCGGACGCCGGGGAGCAGGCGGACGTGGCCGGTGCGGGCGATGTCGCGGTAGAGGGCTTCCTTGCGATTGGATAGGCGCTTCACTTCGGCGGGATCGCGCGCCCAGTTCAGGATGTCGGGGATAATCAGCTCGTTGCGTTTGCCGAAGCCGCGCTTGAAGTGGTCGGCTGGCAAGGGGAGGTTCTCCTCCTTGGCCAAGGCTTCCCAAGAGCGTTCATGGGCGACGGAGGAGTCGATGACGACTCCGTCCCAATCGAAGACGGCGACGGTACGGGGCATGACTCAGTGCTTATCCCAGGGCAGCGTGATCTTGATTGGGCGATGCTCCCAGACATTGAACGGTTCGAAGATTTGGCCCGGGGCGAGGATGCCGTTCGGGTCGAGGGCCTTCTTGATGGCGAGCATCGCGCCGATCTCGGCTGGTGTATGCTGAAGGGTGAGGAAGGGCGACTTCGCGAGACCGATACCGTGTTCGCCGGTGATCGCGCCGCCGAGTTCGACGACCTTCTCCATGACTTCGCGGATGGCCTGTTCGGCCTTTCGACAATGGTCCGGGTTGAACCGGTCGTACATGATGTGCACGTGAAAGTTGCCGTCGGCCGCGTGGCCGAAGGTCGGTGTAGCCAGGCCGATGCGGTCGCGCAGTTCGCGGGTGAAACGGAGGAGGGCGACGTAGCTGCGGATCGGCACCACCACGTCTTCGTTGAGCTTCGCGTCGCCCAGGGCGAACATCGCTTGGGAGCAGGTCCGGCGGAGTTCCCAGAGGGCTTCGGCTTCCGCTTCTCCCTCGGGTGCGCGGAAGGCGACCGCATGACGCTTGGCCCAGGCTACGACCTTAACGGCGTCGTCGGCGAGGGCGGCGGGGTGTCCGTCAATCTCGACGAGTAAGGCGGCGTGCGTCTCGGTGGAGCCGGCCAGCTCGGCGTCGGTGAAGACGCGTTGGCCGCGGTGCCTCTCGGCGGCGGAGACCGTCTGGACGTCGAGGAATTCGAGCACCGAGGGATTAAGGCGGAGCGAGAGCAGGTCGATGGCGGCCTCCAGCGCGGCTTCGTCGGTACGGAAAGCCAGCAGGAAGGTCCGACGGGCGGCAGGCAAGACGGAGAGTTTGAGCGTGGCCTTCGTGATCACGCCGAGCGTGCCTTCGGAGCCAATCCAGAGGTCACGAAGATTGAGGCCGCTGACGAACTTGCGGAGCGGGGCGGCCCAGCGGACCTTCTCGCCGGTTGGCAGGAAGCCTTCGAGGGCGTAGACGTGGTCGCGGACCACGCCGTATTTCGCGGCGCGCAGGCCGCCGGCGTTGGTGGCGATGTTGCCGCCGATGCTACAGTGCTTCACCGAGGACGGGTCGGGTGGGAAAAAGAGTCCGTGCGGAGCGGCAAGATCGTTGATGTGGGCCGTGATCGCGCCGGGTTGGACGGTCGCCATCGATGAAACCGCATCGATCTCGATCTGGTCCCAGTGGTCGAGGTGGATGACCCAGCCGCCCTTGATCGGGGCGCAGGCGCCGGTCGCGCCGGTGCCACGACCACGTACCGTGACCGGGACGCGATGTTCGTTGGCGAGTTTCAGCGTGACACCGATGTCATCTTCCGTCGCCGGGCGGACGACCGCCTCGGGCATGAAGGACAGACGCATGTTGTCGAACGACGCAGCGAAGCACGCGGCTTCGTCCGTTAGGACGACCTGCGGGCCCAGCTTCGCCAGGAGGGCCTGGGTGGCGGCGGGATGCGTCTGCGCGGGAGGGCTCACGCCTCCCATCAAGCAGGCTTAGCCCAGTTCGGCAAGCCACGCCGTCGCCTCGGCGTCGGAAGGCATGCGCCAATCACTGCGGGGGGATAGGGCTAGCGAGCCGACCTTGGGGCCGTCCGGCATGACCGAGCGCTTGAACTGCTGGCTGAAGAAGCGGTTCAGGAACGAACGGAGCCAGTGGCGGATCTCCGTCTGGTCATATTTCCCGGCAAAAGCGTGCTCGGCGATCCACAGGACCTTCGAGGGGCGGAAACCGTTGCGGATCACGTGGAAGAGGAAGAAGTCGTGGAGCTCGTAAGGGCCGACCAGCATCTCCGTCTGCTGGGCGATCTCGCCGTCGTCGCCCGGAGGCAATAGCTCAGGGCTGACGGGGGTCGCCACGATGTCCTCGAGGATGGAACGTTCGGTGCCGACGTGGCGGGCGTGCGCGGCCCAGCCGACGAGGTGCTTCACCAAGGTCTTCGGCACGCCGATGTTCACGTGGTACATCGACATGTGGTCGGCGTTGAACGTACACCAGCCGAGCGCGGCTTCGGAAAGATCGCCGGTGCCGACGACGAAGCCGTGGCTCTGGTTGGCGACGTCCATCAGGATCTGCGTGCGCTCGCGGGCCTGGGCGTTCTCGAAGGTGACGTCATGCTTGCCGGCCGGATGCTGGATGTCGCGCAGGTGCTGCTCGACGGCTTCGTTGATCGGGATTTCGCGGGCGGTGATGCCGAGCGACTCCATCAGGCGCATGGCGTTGACGCGCGTGCGGGCCGATGTGCCGGGGCCCGGCATGGTGAGGCCGATGATGCCTTTACGGTCGAGGCCGAGGCGATTGAACGCCTCAAGGGTGACGAGGAGCGCGAGGGTGGAATCGAGGCCGCCCGAGACGCCGATCACGACATGCTTGAGTCCCGTGTGGCGGATGCGGCGGGCGAGGCCTGTCGACTGGATGGCGAAGATCTCTTGGCAGTTCTCGTCGCGGCGGTGCGGATCGGACGGTACGAACGGGTGCTGGCTGTAACGGCGACGCAACTTGGGCGTCTGGCCGGTCGGCACGCCGAGGGTGAAGCCGATGACGCGCGGGCGGACGGCGACCGGAGCGCCGAAGAAGGTGCTGTTGCGACGGCGTTCAGCCGCAAGGCGGTCGAGGTCGATCTGCGAGACGATCAGGGCGAGGTCGAAGCGGAAACGCTCGGACTCGCCGAGCACGACGCCGTTCTCGGCGATGAGGCCATGGCCGCTGTAGACGATGTCGGTGCTCGATTCGCCGGCACCGGCGGCGGCGTAGACGTAGGCGGCGAGGCAGCGGGCGGACTGCGACTTCACGAGGTCGCGACGGTAGGCGGCCTTGGTGAGGAGTTCGTCGCTGGCGGAAAGGTTGCAGAGCAGGGTGGCGCCAGCGAGGGCCTGGCCGCCGCTCGGTGGCTCGACGGCCCAGAGGTCTTCGCAGATCTCGATGCCGAGCATGCAGTCGGGCATGTCGGTCGCCTGGAAGAGGAGGTCGGTGCCGAAGGGGACCTTCTGGCCGAGGAGCTCGACTTCGGCGACTGGGGCGACCCGGGCCGAGGCGAACCAGCGCTGTTCGTAGAATTCCCCCGTGTTCGGGAGATGGGTCTTCGGGACGACTCCAAGGATTTTGCCGCGGGAGACCGCTACGGCCACGTTGAAGAGGCGTCCATTGACCTCCAGAGGGGTGCCGACGAGGGCGGTGAGGCCAAGCTTCGCGGTCGCCTCGCAAACCTGTCCCAGGGCCTTTACGGCGCCGTTGAGGAGGGTCCGCTGGCCGAACAGGTCACCACAGCTGTAGCCAGTCAGGCAGAGCTCGGGGAGGACGACAATTTCCACCCCCTCTTGGGCGGCTTTTTCCAAGGCCTGAATGATCAGCGTGGCGTTGGCCGCAGGGTCCCCCAGACGGAGGGCCGGCGAGGCGGCCGCCACGGTCACAAAACCGTTCTGGTGGATGCGGTTGGACATCAAAGGACTGGTATCCGTCATGTTCACCGTTGACCGAAGGGGAGGCAACCCGAAAGGTCTGCCCACCCCTGTTAAAGGGGCCTTATGTCCGCTCAGCCGCTCAAAGAAGTCCGTATCTTTTCGCCTGCCACCGTGGCCAACGTGGCCTGTGGTTTCGACGTGCTTGGCTTCTGCATCGATGCCCCGGGCGACGAGATCGTGGCCCGCTTCTCGACCACCCCCGGCCTGCGCATCACCAAGATTACCGGCGATGACGGCCGACTGCCCCTCGATTCGAAGAAGAATACCGCTGGGGTCTCCGCCCATGCGCTGCTCCGTCACCTGGGCAAGAACGACCTGGGTATCGAGATGGAGATCCATAAGAAGATGCCCTTCGGCAGCGGTCTCGGCTCCAGTGCCGCGAGCGCGGTCGGCGGCGCCTTCGTCGTCAACCGTCTCCTCGGTGACCCGCTGACGCGTCTCCAGCTGTTACCTTTCGTGGTCGCCGGCGAAGCCGCGGCCGACGGCGCTTGGCATGCCGATAATGTCGGACCCTGTCTCCTCGGCGGCATCACCCTCATCCGTTCCAACGCCGAGCTCGACGTCATGGATGTGCCGATTCCGGAGCGCCTCTGGGCCGCCGTCGTGCACCCGGACATCGTCGTGCTGACCAAGGTCGCCCGCGAGATCATGCCGCGCCAGATTCAGCTCGAGACTTCCACGCAGCAGAGTGGTAACCTCGGCGGCCTCCTGTGCGGCTTCTTCAAGAGCGACTACGCCCTCATCGGACGTTCGCTCCATGATCTCATCGCCGAGCCGCACCGCCATCGCTTGATCCCTGAGTTCTACCGCGCCAAGGCCGCCGCCATGGCCGCCGGCGCGCTAGGCTTCTCGATCTCCGGCGCCGGACCCAGCGTGTTTGCGCTCTGCGACGGCGAAGAGACCGCCCGCAAGGTCGCGGCTGCGGTTGCCACCGTGTTCGCTTCGGTGCCGATCAAGGCCACGCCTTACGTCTCGCGCATCAATCCCAAGGGTGTCCATGTCCTCTCCGAGTCCTAAGTTGGAATTCGTCTCCACCGCCGACGCCTCCTGTCGCGGCAACTTGCGTGACGTGCTGCTTTCGGCCATTCCCGCCAAGGGCGGTCTCTGGGTGCCGACGCATATCCCGCAGATCGCGCCCGACTTTATCGAACGTTACCGCGAAGCTTCCTATGCCGACCTCGCCGAGGCCGTCGTGGCCCCTTATTTCGCCGAGGTCCTGGGACCCGCGGTCCTTCGTCAGCTTTGTCAGGAAGCCTTTGATTTCCCGGTGCCGCTCGTGCACCCCGAGGGATTCAAGGGCACGCCGGCCGAACGTATCGCCGTCCTCGAGTTCTTCCATGGTCCGTCCGCGGCCTTCAAGGATTTCGCGGTCCGTACGCTCGTGCGCGTCACCGCGCGCGTCCTCGGTGACGAGTTCCCGCAGTTGACCGTCCTGGCCGCGACTTCCGGCGATACTGGAGCCGCCGTCACGGAAGCTTGCTCAGGCGTCCCCGGCGTCCGCGCCGTGGTGCTCTATCCGCGTATCGGCGTCAGTGGCGTCCAGGAATCGCAGATTGCTCGCGCCCGTCCCGGAGTCGTCGCGCTGTCCGTCGACGGCACGTTCGACGACTGTCAGGCGATGGTGAAGCGGGCGCTCGCTGACGAGTCTCTGCGCCGCCGCCGCCCGCTGCTCACGGCTAACTCTATCAATCCCGTCCGCCTGATTGCGCAGGTCCCATTCGCCTTCCACGCCAAGCGCCTGCTGGCGCCTGGTCGTCGTATGGGCATCGTGGTCCCTTCGGGTAATCTCGGTAACGTCGGTGCCGTGCAGCTCGCCCGCCGCATGGGCCTCGACGTCGCCGCGCTCGTCGCTGCGACCAACACCAATTCGCCGCTGCCTGATCTGTTCGCCTCTGGTGAGTATCGTCCGCGCCGCGCCACGCCTACGGCCTCCAATGCCATGGATATCGGCGACCCGAATAACCTCAGCCGCCTACTGGCTTGGCGCGAGGGTGGTCCGGCCGTCAGCGCCGTCACCGTCGACGACCAGGCCACGCTCGATGCCATGCGCCGCGTCCGTGCGGCGGGTGGTTATATCCTTTGCCCGCACACCGCCGTCGGCTGGAAGGCCGCCGAGGATCTGCTGGCCCGCGACGGTTCGAAACTCGACGATATTGTCGTCTTTGGCACCGCCCACCCGGCTAAATTTCCAGACGTGTTGCAGGAAGCCTTCGGCGACGCCAACGCCTCGCGTTTCCCGGGCGAACTACCCGCGCCGGCTCCGATCAAGATTGGCAACGATTTCGAGGCCGTCCGCAAGGTCCTCGAATCTGAAGCCGGTTTCGGTCGCTAAGGCTTACTTCGACGAGCTATCGGAATTCGGCTTGGCCGCGGCCTTCTTAGCGGGAGCGACTTTCTCGGCGGGCGCCTGTTCGATCACGATGATGCAGCCCGAGAGGGCGAGGCTGGCGAGGGCGAGCGTGGCGACGAGGAAGGTCTTCATGCCCGGGAGCATGGCACGGCTCGCGGGCTTGGCAAATCCGCAAAACAGAAAGGCCGCCCGGAGGCGGCCTTGGCGGACAGTTGGGCGACCGCTTACTCGGTATCGGACACCGCGAACGTGACGTTCGAGATGTTCGCCTTGGCGAGGCAGTCGAGGACGTTGATCACGCGCTCATAGCGGGCGTTCTCTTCGGCCTGGACCGTGATGAGTAGCTTCGTCTTGGATTGCTCGGCGGCCTGGCCCATCTGCTTCATCTGGTTGTAGAGGCTCTCGAGGAGTTTGTCGCTGGATGCCCCGACCGGATCTTCGTTGAGGGTGATTTCGCCCGTCTCACTGACGCCGATGGTGACCTCGTCGGGCAGCTCGGTCTCCTTGGCGGTCTCGGCGTTGCCGGGGAGGGTGGTTTTCAGCTCATGTTCGACCTTCACCGCGCCGGCCATGACCATGAAGAAGAGCATGATCACGAAGACCACGTCGATCATCGGCGCAATCTGGAAGCCGGGGTTCGACTCGGACTGTTCTGGGCGTTGTTTCATGGCTTATTCCTCGTGGTTGAGGCCCGAGAAGGCGATGTTGTCGATGCCGGCTTCAGCGCCCCACTCGAGGGCCTTGGAGATGTATTTCGCGTGGCACTCTTTGTCGGCTCGGATGAGCAGGCGGTACTTCTCGTTCGTGCCCTTGCGATCGGAGAGTTCCTTGGCGATGCCTTCCTTGTCGTTCGGATCGATTTCGCGGTCGTCAATCTTGTACTTCGCCTGGCCCGTGGTCTTGTCCCACGCGATGTTGATGAGTCCCGCGGCGGCCTTGTCGTCGCGCTTCACGCCATTGGAGGCGACTGGCAGGGAGATATTCTTGTCCACTTTGAGCACCTGCGCCGAGGTGATGGACATGAAGAAGATGAGCAGCACCAGGAGCACGTCGATCATCGGCGCGACCTGGAACTCCGGTTCCCCTTCTCCGCCTCCTCCTCCGCCTGCCATGGCTGTGTTGTTTGGTTTGGGGGTGGAAGGGGCTTACGACTGGACGTTGGCGGACGCGTTCCAGCTCGGCTTGGCGGCGTAAATCTCTTCGTCGCCGACCTGCCGGCCTTGGATTTCTTCGTAGGGGAAAGCGCGGAACAGGCCGGTCACGATCTCGGTGATGTCGTGGATGCCCTTATTGATGCGGTTCGCCAGGAGGTAGTAGGAGATGAAGGCCGGAATTGCGATGAAGAGACCCGAGGCGGTCGCCACGAGCACTTCGCCGATAGCGCCGGAGAGCTTGGAGGGGTCGCCCACGCCGGAAGTACCGAGGGTCTCGAACGCGCTCATCATGCCGGTCACGGTGCCGACCAGGCCAATCATCGGGGTGCAGACGCCGATCACGGACAGGTAGGAGGAACGGCCCTTGAGCTCAGCGTTGACGCGGGTGATTTCGGAGATGATGGCTTCTTCGGTCATCGTCTTGCCATCCGGGGTGAAGGCGACGCCCGCGCGGACGACGTCAGCGACGGGGGAGCCGGCGATCTTAGCGAAGGCGTAGGCACCGACGTAGTCACCCTTCTTGAAGAGCTCGCGGAGCTGAGTGACATGGTCGACCGGGTAGAGCTTACCGGCGCTCGTGCGGATGTAGCCGTCGACAATAAACCAGATCATCGCCACGGAGCAGGCTGTGATTGGGTACATGACCCAGCCGCCTTCAATGAACAGGTCCATGAGGGTCTTCGAGTGGGCGCCGCCAGCGGCTTCCTGGGCCGAGGCTGCGATGGTCATCAGGCCTAGGAGGACGGCGCTGAAGGAGGTGGTGCGGAAGTTCATCTTCATGATGATGGGGTGGTGGTTGGTTTTTAGGTTAGGATTTGGAAAGGGGCAAGGACTCACTTGTTACCTTCGACCTTCTCTTCGGCGGCGAGCTTAGGCTTGGCCATGATGACGCCATCCGGCAGGGGGCCGCCGGCGGCGATCTTCTTCTGATCGGCCTCGGCCTTGGCACGTTCTTCCTTGGGGAGCATCTTCTTGGCTTCTTCGGCTTCCTTGGAGACCGGGTAGGAGACGATGATGTCGTAGAGATAGCGATTGGCGACGGTATCGAGCTTCTGGTCGCGGAGGGATGGGCTGTCCATGCCGCGGAACGAGCGGGCGGCGCCCAGCATGGCCTTCGGCACGATCTCGGTCTCGGAGCCGAAGAAGACTGGAATGCGCAGGTAGGTGGCCATCGCGGCTTCGTACTTCTTGGAGGCGAAGAGCGAGTTGCCCTTCACGAGGTGGAGGCGAGCCTGGAGTTCGGCGGTATCCACCTTGGTCAGGAGTTCCGTGGACTCTTTTATGACCGCGTCGTGTTCGCCTTTGCGGGCGCGCTGCATCAAGCGGGCGAGCTGGATTTGGGTGGCGACTTCGGGAAGCTTGGCGGCTTCTTCCTTCTCAAAGGCAGTGAGGAAGGATTCCGTGGCGGCGTCGTTCTCGAGGCGGTCGAGGGCGTCGAGCTTGACGATGGACGCACGGGCCCACCAAGAGCCGGGGACGTTCTTGATCGGTTCGAAGAACTTGAGCACGGCTTCGACGTTGTCGAGGGCCTTGGCTGGTTCGCCCCGGCTAACGTTGTCCTGGGCATCCTTAAGGCGGGAGGGAAGGGGCCAGATCACTTCGGTGACTTCGGATAGCTTGCGGGTGAGGGTTACCTCCATCCCGCCGGTGTTGCTGACTCGGACAATCTCTCCCCTGATGACGTTGATCGTGCCTTTCTTGGCATCAACGACCGGCTTCGGCGGGATGGAGCTGTCCATCTTGAACGGGTCGTTGATCTCCCAGCGTTCGCCTTTAAAGACGAAGGTCTGGGCCGGCGACGAGGCGGCGGCGAGGAGCGCGAGGGCGGGGAGGAAGAAGGAGAGACGCATGATGATCAGAGTCCGAGGAGGAAGGATTTGGCTTCTTGGGCTTCGCGGGTGTCCTTGATGCGGTCCTTCTCGAGCATCTCCTTCAGGAGCACCTTAGCGGCGTCCTTCTGGTTGAGTTTGTTGGCGAACAGCTTGGCGGAGGCGAAGTAGGACTTCGCGGCCCAGACCTCGTATTTCTTCCAGGTCATGTGGCAGCGTCGGTAGTAAGCGATGGCCTCGTTGTAGCCCATGTCATTGGTCGCCTGGCGTTCGGCCATCAGGCCGAGCCAGTAGAGCGAGGCGGCGGTCTTTTCGCCGCGCCATTCCTTCGTCTTGGCGATCTCTTCGAATTCCTTTTTCGCGTCAGCGTACTTCGAAAGTTCAGCGAGCGAGCGGGCGCGGGTGAAGCGGAGGTCGAGCTCCTTGGACATCAGGATGTTGTTGTCGATGGCCTCGTTGCAGAGCGAGAGGGCTTCGGCGTATTTCTTGTTGTCGAAGGCGATTTCTGCCAAGCCGGCGAAGCCGTAGTCGGCGTATTCCGAGGAGCGGGAATGCTCGAGGATGTAGCCGAAATAATCGGCGGCCTTCTTCTGGTCGCCTTTCGCAAGGAGGCTGTCGCCGACCATTGCGAGGATGGTCGGGTTGAGCTCCTCCGCCTTGTAGTTGGCGGCAATCTTGGCGAAGTTGGCGGCGGTCTTCTCGGGTTCGCGGGTAAAGATGGCGAGCTGGCCGAGGGCGAAGAAGCCGCGTGCCTGCGCCACGAGGGATTCGCGGTGGTCGTCGAGGCGGAGCAGCTTGACGAGTTCCTTCTCCGCTTCGGTGCTGGTGTAGGTGCCCGGCTCGGGCGTGGTACCAGCCTTCACGCGCTTAATCTTACGGGAGAGCTTCTCGGCCAGAAACACGATGAGCTTCTCGGTGCCCTCCTGGGTGCGGTCGTTAATGGACTCGGAGACGGCGTCGGAGAGAATCTTGAGCGCGCGCTTCTTCTGGTCGGCGATGGAGACCTGGCGCTTTACTTCCACCTTGGCGAGTTCGCCCTCGAGTTCGGCGGAGAGCTTGCGGACGGACGCCTTGGCGACGTCAATCTCGGGTTGGGTGACACCCTGCTTGCGTTCGAGGGTGTCGACGGCCTTGCGGGCGTCGGCGAGTTGGGCGCTGAACTTCTTACGGACCTTCTCGGATTCGGCGGCGAATTCCGGCATGTCGCCCATACGTTCGGTGGAGCGGATGACCTCGTAGAGGTAGGTCATCGCCTTCGGGTCGTTGTGGTTCCAGTCGAAGATCTCCTTGAACAGGTCGCGCATGCGCTTGTGTTCGCCGCGGCCGGGGAGGAGTTTGCGGAGCTCGCCGAGGACGAATTCAAGGGCCTGCGGATTGGTGCGGGCGCTCCGGGCGGCGGCCTCGTAGGCGTCGATAGCCTTGTTCGTGACGACTTCCTTCTCCTTCTCGGACTTGGCCTTGATCTCGACGAACTCGGCCTTTTTGGGGGTCTTGGCGTTGAGGCGGACGTCGCGGTCGGCGTCCTTGACCTTCTTGTCGATTTCGTCGGCGAGGGCGATGTTGGCGTCGCCAATCAGCGTGTAGACCTCGGGCATCTGGGACATGACCTCCTCCGTGTTGTCCTTGGAGTAATCCTTGAGCCAGTCTTCGCAGAGCTTGATGGTACCGGGGATATCGCGCGGGCTGGTGCCGAACTTGACGATGGCTTGGCGGTAGCGGACGTCGGGGATGAACTGGCCCTTCGGGTATTCCTTTTCGTACTTATCGAAGTCGGCCTTGGTTTCCTTGTACTTACCCTGGAAGAACGAGCAGAGCGCGTTCATGTAGAGCACCTGCTGGCGGACGGGGGAGCGCTCGTGCTTTTTGAGGAATTCCTCGAACGCCTTCTGGGCGGGTGCCCAGTCGACCTGCGAGAAGAGGCAGGCGGCGATACGGAAGTCGATCTCTTCGACGACCTCGGGCATGAGGCTCTTTACGTTGGCCTGGACCCACTTGTAGTGGGCGATGGCCTCGGGGAACTCTTCGCGTTCCTGAGAGATGTCGCCGAGAATCAGCGCAATCGAGGAGACCTGTTCATCCTTTGGGAACTTCGAGATGAACTCCTTGCACTTCGCCTGGGCCTCGTTGTTGCGGCCGATGCGGCGCAGGGCGAGGATGTGGTAGTAGTAGGCTCCGGAGATTCGGCTGAAGCCGGGGCTGTTCTCGAAGATGTCGAGGAAGGCCACGTGGGCCTCCCACGGGCGCTTCAGCTCGAGGAGGCAGAGGCCGATACGGTAGGAGATGAACGCGTCGTAATCCTTGTTGGCGTTGAACTCTTCCTGGATCTTCTTGAACTGCACGACCTCCTGCTTGGTCTTCTCGAGGTTGGCGGCCTGTTCGGGGTTCGGCTTGGGGAAGTTCTTGGTCAGCGTGTCGACCTCGTTCTGCTTGGCCTCGATGGCGCGGCCGAAGGAGCTGCTGAGATTGGCGCGACGCAGCGTGCCTTGGTAATTGGTGAGGGCCTGACGGTAAAAGTCGGCGCGGAAATTTTCGTCGGCAGCCGTTTCGGCGCCGGAAAAGCGAGCGTCGCCGATTTCGAGGCGCTGGAAGTTGGAACGGACGACTTCGACGGGTGAGCCACTGCTCTTCGCATCGATTTCGTTCTTCAGCTGGGTTGCTTCCTTGGTCAGGCCAAGCTTGGTATACATCTCGACCAGCTTGTAAGCGGCCTCGCGTCGTTCCGGGGTGCTGATCCCGTCGGCGGTCGCCTGCTTCAGGAGGGTGATGGCCTGGGCATAGGCCGCCCGCTTGACGTCTTCCGGTGAGCTCTTGGCGCGGTCGACGATAATCTGGGCGGAAAGGGTGAAGGCGTTGACGCGCTCTTCGGGGCGGGCGAGCGAGTTGGTGCGAATCTTCTCGAGGCGGACGAGGGCGAGCTCCCATTTGCCCTGCTTGGAGAAGGCTTCGATGAGGAGGAGCTCGGCGGTGCCGCGTCGATTATCCGTATCGGAGAGGAAGTCTTCCGTGCCCTTGGGGAACTTGTCCAGGAAGGCGGTCAGCTCGGCTTCGGCGCGCGGCCAATCCTTGATAAAGAAATGACAGAGAGATTTCTGGAACGAGACAACGGCCTTGAGCTTCGGCTCGACGTCGACGGCCTTGGTGTCGAGTTCCTCGAAGAGCACGAGGGCTTGCTTGTACTTCTTTTCCTCGAGGTTCTTGATCGCATCCTTGTAGAGGAGGGACAGCGGGTCTTCCTTCTTCTCGGCGGCGGGCAGCGGGCGAGCCTGCGCCTTCAAGTCACTGGTGACGGGGGTCAGGGCAATGAGGACGGCGAGCAGGGCGGCCTTGGCCAATTTATAGGTGCGGGACTCTTTGATAAGCATCGGTTGAAGGGAGAGGGAACTCCACGTTGGGGTAAGTCAAATTGCCCTTTCGCTCTAACTATGCCAAGCAATAAGCCCCCTTTTCGTTGTGACATAAGGGTGGCGAAAAGCCCTAGTCGGCCCTCCTGTGAATAACTCAGCCTCCGGGCTTCATGCCCGTCGCTAGAATGGTCTCAAAACAGGGCTCTTTGACTTCTTTGGCGACGACCCGCACCTCGGATTGGCGGAAGCCAGCCTCCTCGATCCAGTCGTGAAGTTCATTTTCTTTGAATCCGAGCCAGCGGTCCGCGTAAAGCTCCCGGGCTTTCTCGAAACGATGGGCACGGAGGTCGAGGATGAGCAGGCGGCCGCCGGGCTTAAGGATGCGGAAGGCTTCCGATAGAGCCAGTCGCGGGTTCTCGGCGTGGTGCAGGGCTTGGCTGAGCAAGGCGAGGTCGATGCTCCGGTCAGGCAGGGGGACTTTTTCGATGTTACCGAGGACGTAGGTCAGGTTCCGGAGGTGCTCCTTCTTGGCCAGAGCGCGGCCGACCTGGACCATCCGGGGGGAGTTATCGACGCAGTGGACGCTTTCGGCTTGGCGGGCCAGGAGGCGTGAGAGCGTGCCGTCGCCGGCGCCGAGGTCGGCGATCCGCACGCGCGGTGTGAGAAGGAAGAGCATCTGGCCGATCGCTTCCCATGAGCGGCCGGGGCAGTAGTTGCGGCCGAGGCGGTCGGCAACGAGGTTGAAGTGTTGCTCAGCTTTTTGGCGGCGCTTCTCGATGATGCGTTGCAGGGAGCGCTGGTCCGCGGCGGACTTGGGCTCGCGCGCGCTGGCGGCGAGGGCGGCGTCCACGATGCCGGCGACACTCACTGGCAGGTCGCGGGCGAGCGAGTAGAACGACTTCTTGCCATCGCGGCGGTCGTTCACGAGCTGAGCCTTGCGCAGCAGGGCGAGGTGGGTCGAGATACGCGACTGCGGGAGTCCGAGGATTTCCTGGAGCTCGCCGACCGCCAGCTCGCCTCGGTGCAACAGATGCAGGATGCGGGACCGGGTCGGGTCGGCTAGGAGGCGGAGGGTTTCCCAGGGGTCGGACATGCGGGCAGGTTGGGGTGCGCCGGCGTCCGTGTCAAAAGAGGAAGCCCCGTTTCCGGGGCTTCGTCAGCAGGCGATTCGGCTGGGTGCTTAGCGCTTATCGACCCAGCGGGTGATGCGGATAACGGTCCAGGATTCGGCCTTACCGTTGATGTTTGTCGTGAAGGTCTCGCCCGTCTTGTGGTTGAGGAACTGCTTGGCCAGCGGGGAGATATAAGAGAGGATGTTATTCTCCGGTTCGCCGTCCCAGGCGCCGAGCAGGTCGTAGGCGAACTCCGTCTGGTCGGAGCCGCGGCGGAGGACCACGCTGGAGCCGACGCTGATGGTGTCCGTGTTGGCTTCCTTGAAGTCGGTGACCTTGGCCTTCTTCAGCAGCGCATCGAGCTCGGCGCGACGGGCGGCGAGGGTGTCATGGTCCTGGCGGGCCATCTTGTATTCGGAATTTTCCTTCAAGTCGCCGTGCTCCTTGGCGATCTGGATGGCTTCCTTGACCGCGGGGAGGCGCACCTTGACGAGGTCCTCGAGCTCGCGCTCCTTTTCTTCCTTCGAGTGCTTGGAGACGAGGAGTTCCTTTTCCTCGGCTTCGGAGCCGGAATGCTTGGACTTGGCGAGGCGCTGGACGTGCGGCTCGATCTTGGCGAGGCGGGAGAGGAGAGCCTTCTTGGTCATCTCGTCGAAGCCCTGGCTGCTCATCATCGTGCGGGTGAGGTCGAAGATCGTCTCGCTGTCGGCCTTCTTGCCGTCGGCGGGGATCAAGATGTTGGCGATGAGCTCCTTGTCCTTGATGAGTTCGTTGGCGAGTGGGATGCGGGCCGTGGAGTTGGACTCGAGGGATTCGGTGTCGATCGAAGAAAGGATGGCGCCGAGCAACGAGGGGTTGATCAGGCGGGCGACGATATCGGCGTACTTCTTCGAGTCGCGATTCTTGATGACCCAGATGATGACCGGAGCGCGGAGTTCGCGGGTCTCGAGCCACTGGGCGAAGCGGGCGGAGACGGCGGCGGCGAGTTCTTGGTCGCAGAGGTAGGCAATCGTTTCGGAGACGAGCTTGGCGGAGCCGCTCTTTGTGCCGCCGATATCACGATTGCGGAGTAGGTCGAAGGCGCGTTCGGACCAGTTGTCTCCGTGATGCGCCCGGACGAGGTCGAGCAGGCTGCGGATCTTCTCGGTGGTGTGAGGGATGTTCAGCGCCACGAAGGCGAGGTCGCTTTCGGTGCAGAGGGCGATGATTTCGGAGGCCGTCGGGGTGACGGTCTCGACGTTCTCGACGGCGGAGCGGAAGAATTTATCGCGGTTCCAGATGCCACCGAGGATGGCGGGGAGGTTGTCGCGCTTGCGGGCGGTCTCGAGCTTCTTGATTTCCTTGGCGAGGTCCGCGGAGACCTTTTCGAGGTTAGCAGCGTTGGCGGCCGAGCGGGTCTCCGCGGAGGCGCTGCCGGCGAGCTCTTCGAGGAGCACGAGCTTACGTTCGAAATTCGGGGCGCTTTCGTACTGGGCGAAAAGGTCTTCGCCGAGGTCCTTGGGGGCTTCGAGCAGGGCGTACAGGCCGCCTTTACGCTCGGGGACGAGGATGGCGCGGTCCTTGCGGAGGGCGGCGCGAGCCTTGGTCCACCAGGCCTTGAAGGAGGTGGCGCGATCCTTGCCAGCCGGCAGGGAGGCGAAATAGACGCGGTCGAGGTTGGCCTCGAGGGCGTAGGAGGTGCATTCGCCAGTAGGGTATTCGGCGAGGAGGGCCTTCACGACGCTGGCAGGGTCGTTGGCGACCATGTTGGCGACCTCGGCTTTGCTGGTATCGCCGTAGGCCTTGGCCACGACGCCGTTGGGATTGATAACCTCGATCTTACCGAGGAAGAAGGCGGCATCCATGGCGTGGGCCTTCTTGTTCTGTTCGGGGAAATCGACGGTGAGGCGCTTGGTGGCTTCGTCGTAGGCGCGGATGACGCCGATACCCCAGGCTTGGTGGAGGCAGAAGGCCGGCTGACCCGTGGCCACCAAGTCGATGGCGGCCTGCAGGGAGTTGATTTTACCACCTTGTGGGTTGTGGGCCTTGTTGCTCATTGCAAAAATGGGTTTTGGGGGTAATAATTCTCACTTGCAAGCAGGAAGGCGGGGGGCTTGGGGGTCTATGCCTCGACAGCCCTCCTGGCCTGCGTCTCACATGGCCTTTAAGCCCGAAAAACCCTCAATCCACGGCGAAACTCCCGAGACCCTCGGCGAGCGATTAGTCGCGGACGGCCATCCTCGCTACCGGGCCGGTCAGGTCTTCGAATGGCTCTACCCCCGCCGAGCCGAGACCCCGGAGGCGATGACCAACCTTCCAGCCAACCTCCGGATCTGGCTTTCGGCTAATTATGATTTCGAGGCGACTAGTCTGGTCCAGCGGAAGGAATCCTCGGACGTCACCCAAAAAATCCTCCAGCGTCTCCGGGACGGTTCCCTCATCGAGACCGTCATTATCCGGGCCCCGATGGAGGGGGTGGGGCAAGAGAAGTCCCGCCGGACGATCTGCATCTCGACCCAGGTCGGCTGCGCCTATGGGTGCAAATTCTGCGCCTCGGGCCTCGATGGTTGGAAGCGCGACCTCTCAATCGGCGAAATCGTCTCCCAGTTGGTTCAGGTGTGCCGCATCGAAGACAAGACCGACCCCGCCCGTGCCGCTGAAGGGCTGGCGTCCTTCGATAATATCGTCGTCATGGGCATGGGCGAGCCGCTGGCCAACTACGAGAACCTGATGTCCGCCCTCCGCATCGTGAACGCGCCCTGGGGCTTCGGCTTCGGCGCCCGCCGGGTCACGATCTCCACTTCGGGCGTGGTCCCCAAGATCCTCAAACTCGCCGAGGAGCCGCTGGGCTTCCGCCTCGCCATCAGTCTGCACGGCGCGACCAACGAGGTTCGTAATCAGATTATGCCGGTGAACAAGAAGTTCCCGCTCGAGGAACTCATCCCCGCGGCGAAGGCCTTCGCCCGCAAGCATGGCCGGATGCTGACCTTGGAATTCATCCTAATCGAAGACATCAACGACTCGCTCGAGCAGGCCAAGAAGCTCGCCGTCATCGCCCGCGAACTGCACGCACACGTGAATCTCATCCCGTATAACAAGGTCGAAGGCTTGCCTTGGGTGCGCCCGTCTCTGACGCGCCAGGACCGCTTCGTGAAGGAACTCCGCGGGCTCGGCGTGACGGCGACGCTCCGTCGCGAGAAGGGTCACGACATCGACGCGGCCTGCGGTCAGTTGCGCCTCCAGACGGAGAAGGCACAGAGCGCAACCCCTCCGCCCGCGGCGGCTTAGGCCGTCAGCGCGGCCGCGAAGGCCTTGCGGTCCGGCGCCTTGAAGAAGGCTGTGCCCGCGACGAACGTGTCCGCGCCCGCCTCGCGGCAGCGCCGGCCGGTCTCGACGGTGATACCGCCGTCGACCTCGAGGCGGAAGCTCGCGCCGCGCTTGGCGCGTTCGGCGGCGATGAAGCGGATGCTGTCGAGGACGGAAGGGATGAACGACTGTCCGCCGAAGCCGGGGAAGACCGTCATGCAGAGCACGAGGTCGACGGAGTCGAGGTAAGGAAGCAGGCGGCGCGGGTCGGCATCGGGGTTCATCGCGATGCCGGCGGAAAGTCCCGCGGACTTGATTGCGGCAATAGTCTTGGCGACGTCGTGGTCGGCCTCGACATGCACCGTGAGGCGTTCGGCTCCAGCCTGGGCGAAGGCCTCGACGTAGCGGTCGGGATGGCTGAGCATCAGGTGCACGTCGAAGTGCAACTTCGTCAGCGGACGCAGGTCCGCGACGACCTGCGGGCCGAAGCTGATGTTGGGCACGAAGTGCCCGTCCATGATGTCGACGTGCAGCCAAGTCAGGCCGGCTTCCTCCACCGTGCGGACGCCCTGTGCGAACGCACCGTGATTCGCGGCGAGCAAGGAAGGGGCGACGACGGCGGGGTTCATGCTTACCAGGCGGTGGTGGCGGCTTCGCGGATCTGCGAGGCAATGTCGCCGAAGAGCGACGGCCCAAGGCTGAGTTCCTCGGCGGCGGGATCGCCGGAGACCTGCAGCGTTGCGATGGAGCGGAAGAGGCGGTCCTTGAAGAGCACGCGCTTACCGCCGTCGGTCGTCAGGGTGCAACGCACCTCGAAGCTCACGCGGTAGCTCGTAAAGGCGTACGCGTCGCCGGTCTTAGTGGTGAAGCCGTCGCGCTGATACCGCGTGACCTCGGCCTCAAGGCGGGCTTCGCCGGGGCCGACCTTCACGCGAGGATCGCCCGCGAGGGCTTCGACAATCTTGCTGTGCAGCACCGCGTGGGTGCCGGTGCGTGCCGTGGAATTGCGGATCGGCGCGACTTCGATGTTACGGAAAGCGGGCTTGGGTCCGCCGAGATGGTAGGCGGAGCAACCGGCGAGCAGGGAGGCAGCGAGCAGCGCAAGGAGGCGCTTCATCGGCGGTCTCCTCCCGTGGCGGACTTCGGCTCCTCCTTCTTGAAGCCGAGCGTATCGAGGTCTCCGCCGACGGCCTGCGGTTTGGCTTCAGCGGCGGGGCGCGGACGCGGAACGGTGCCGAGCAATCGGTCGGCGAAGCCCTTCGGAGGATTCGGGTCCTTCTGGATGCGGGCGAGGAGTTCTTCGGCTTCCTTGGAGGCGGCTGATTCCGGCGCGATGTTGCGGCAAGCGTTGGCCATCAGTTTGGCGGCTTCCGGATTATTGCGGTCGAAGAAGTAGAACTTGGCGAGATTCAGGCGAGCGCGGGCGGCGCGGTCGCGCAGAAGGGCGATCTGCTCGATGGCCTGCTTGGCGCGCGGGTCGTTGGGGAACTGTTCGGCCAGCGTGCGCCAGTGGTCGGCGGCTTCGATGGTGGTAGCTTGGTCCCAGGCCGGTCCGAGTGATTCCTTGGAGCGCATCGTGGCGAGCATCTCGAGACCTTCGGCGGCGAACTTGGAAGTGGGGTAATCGCTGACGAGACGTTCGAGGGCTTCGATCGTCTTGGCATCATTGCCGCCATCCAGACCTAGGCGGGCCGTGCGGATGAGGCATTCGTCCGCGTACGGGCCATTGGGCGCGAGGCGGAGGGTCTTCTGCCAGAGGGCAACCGCTCCCTGGGGGTCGCGGAACCACGGGAACCAGCCGCCTAGCTTGCGGCGTTCGCCAGCGGCGAGACGGTTCGCAATCTCGAACTGCAGCTTCACGGCTTCGCCGAAATTGGCGAAACTCGAGTGGCGCGCATAGAGGTCGTCGATGAGTTCGGTGGCGGTCTCGAATTCATGGCGCGCGGCATGCAGGCGAGCGCGCTCGAGGATGGAGACGGCCTCGGCTTCGGTGCCGGCGTTGGCTTCACCGATGACGGACCATTCCTTGATGGCGGTCCCTTCGTCGCCGCCTGCGGCGGTCTGGGCCGCGTGGGTCATCGCGAGCAGCACGACGGGCAGGCGGTGCGCGGGGGTGACGTCGTTCGTCGAGCTAGGCTTGAGGCGCCACTCCCCCTCGAAGTGTTCGTATTCGGCGTGGGCGATGGGGCCGAGCAGGAGCGCGACGGCGAGGAGGGTTTTAGCGAGGTGGTTCATGCCAGCGGAGAAGAGTTGCGCCCCAGGTGAGACCGGCGCCGAAGGCGACGATGAGGACGAGGTTGCCGTGCTTGATCTTGCCGTCTGTCCAGGCTTCTT
>CAMDQP010000008.1 GCA_945906115.1 Opitutus sp. GAS368 | reverse complement strand
TCCCGCGAAGAGATCTACACGCACTCCTACGTGCTTGCGATCAACACTGAGTCGAAGCTCGTGTCCGAAATCGCCAAGACCCTGCTCCTCCCGGCCGCCCTCAAGTTCGCCGCTGACCTGACCCCGGTCGAGAAGACCAAGTCTGGCGGTAAGCTCCGCAAGGAAGTCATCGGCCTCGCCGACGCGCTCGCCGCCGCCATCGATGCCCTCGATGCCGCCCGCGACGTCAGCAAGTCCGACACGCACGCCCAGGCCAAGCACTCCTGCGACAAGGTCCTCCCGGCCATGCTCAAGGTTCGTACCGCCGCCGACTCCCTCGAAGAGATTGTCGCCGACGAATACTGGCCGTTGCCGTCCTACCAGGAGCTGCTGTTCCTCCGCTAAGCCTCACCGGCTTTGCCGAGACCAAGGGCCGAACCTCCGGGTTTGGCCCTTTTTGTTGTCCGGTCCGGGCGGGGACCCCACCAAAGCAGAAGGCCCGTCGCGATGACGGGCCTTCGGGTGCTTGGTTCAGGACGTACGCTTAGACGTTGTCCCACTTCTTGCGCAGGTAGGCGCCGAATTTCTTGACCTTCTTCTTGCGACGGCGGCGTTCGGCCGGCTTCTCGAAGCCTCGCTTGGCACGGGCGTCCTTGATGATGCCTTCGCGGTCGATCTTCTTCTTGAGGCGGCGGAGAGCCTTGTCGACGGTCTCGCCTTTGCGGATCTTGATTTCTACGGACATGTGAGCGTTTGGAGGGTCGAAAGAACAAGGGGGGAGGCCTTTCGTCAACCCCGAAACCAAGGGTATTTAAAGCCGTGAATAAGTGGGCCTTCTGGAGGGCACTAGACGCTTGCGGCGGGGGTAGGGCAGGGCAATCGTGCGGCTCACCCCTCGATGTACCTCAAGGAAATCGTCGCCAACGGATTCAAAAGCTTCGCCGACCGGACCCGCATCGTGCTGCGTCCCGGGGTCACGGCCGTGGTTGGGCCCAATGGCTGCGGCAAGTCCAACATCGTCGACGCCATCCGCTGGGTCCTGGGCGAACAGTCCGCCAAGTCCCTCCGCGCCCCGGCGATGCAGGACGTCATCTTCGCGGGGACCGACCGCCGCAAGCCCCTCCCTCAGTGCGAGGTCGAGCTGATCTTCGCCGATTGCGAAAAGGAACTGGGCACGGCCTTCGCCGAAGTCTCGGTCATGCGTCGCCTCCACCGCGAAGGCGCCAGCGACTATTTCATCAACGGCAAGCCGTCCCGCCTGAAGGATATCCAACGCCTGTTCATGGACACCGGCATCGGCCGCATGTCCTACTCGTTCATGGTGCAGGGCCAGATCGACCAGATCCTTTCCGCTAATCCCTCCGAGCGCCGTTATCTCTTCGAAGAAGCCGCCGGCATCACGCGCTACAAGGCCCAACGTCGTGAAGCCCTCAATAAGCTCGGCGGCGTCGACACCAATCTTGCGCGCATCACCGACGTCGTCAGCGAAGTCGGCCGCCAGATTGCCACGCTCCGCCGTCAGGCTGCCAAGGCTCTCCGCTTCCGTCGCCTGCGTCACCGCTTCACGCACCTCGACCTCGCCTGGCATGCCAAGCAGTTCGGTGACCGTCGCACTCAGGTTGCCACGCTCGAGACCAATGCCACCGCCTGTCGCGGCGAAGTCACCGCACTGACCGACGGCCTGCGCGACCGTGAGGCCGCACTGCTGCAGATGCGCGCCCGTCGCACCGAACTGGCCGAGCAGGTTCAGCTCGCCCAGCAGGCTCTTTTCGAACTCCGAACCGCTCGCGAGAACGCCGAGAACGAGGCCCGCACTTCCGACCTTCGCTCGGACGATCTTTC
Organism: Opitutus sp. GAS368; assembly: GCA_945906115.1. Taxonomy (GTDB): domain Bacteria; phylum Verrucomicrobiota; class Verrucomicrobiia; order Opitutales; family UBA953; genus UBA953. The sequence goes on along the minus strand of CAMDQP010000008.1, from coordinate 22,047 downwards.
CTCCCGTCTCGGCGAAGTCCGCCGTGAAGCCCATGAGGCCGAACTCTCAATCGCTGAATTCGAGATGCGCTTGCGCGGCAGCTCCGATGCCAAGTCGACCGCCGCTGGCTCCGTCTCCGCCACCGACGCGGCCTACCGCGAGAAGACCGCGCAGGTCGAAGAAGTCGCCCGTCAGGTCGTCGAGGCCGAAAATCTTCTCCGCCGTGCCCGTCAGGATATCCTCATCGCTGAAGGCGAGATGACCCGCGCCCGCGGCGACGTCACTAATCTCGAAGTCGATCTGCGTGGCTACCAATCGCGTCACGTCGATCTCTCTGCTTCTCTGAGCCAGGCGAAGCAGGAGCGCGAAGCGCTCGAACGCCGCGTCACCGAGTGCGGCGCCGTCGTCACGACGCGCCATGGCGAACTCCAGGCTGCCCGCACCACCGAACAGGAAGCCACCGAGAAAGGACGCGACTTGCTGAACGATTTCCGCGCACTCCAGCAGACGATCTCCGAGCAGGATCGTGAGGTCGCCAAGCTCTCCGCTCAGCTCGGTTTACTCGAGCAGATGCAGTCCCGGCTCGAAGGCTTCTCCGAGGCCGCCAAGGCCGTGCTCCGCGGCGAATTCTCCGAAGAGCTCCGCACGGGTAAGGCTTCGGCCCTCGCCGACCTCGTCACGGTCGTCGACATCGCCGCCGCCGCTGCGCTCGAGAACATCCTGGGCGCCGCCTCCGAGGCCGTCGCCCTCGACTCCGCTGAATTCCTGCCGGGCATCGTCGCCAAGATGGGCGAACGCCAGCTGGGCCGCGCGGTCTTCCAAGTCGAGGCTCCGCCGGCTGCCCGCTCCGGTTCCGCTGCTCCCAGCTGGCTCCGTCCCGCTACCTCGGCCGTCCAGGCGAAGTCTCCCGACCACGCCCGCCTCGTCGCCAATCTTTTTGACGGCTGCTACATTTGCCCGTCCCTCGGCGATTTCATCAGCTGGTGGCGCGCTAACCCGGGCTTCGAATTCTTCCTCGTCGCGACCACCGACGGCGACCTCGTCGATCGTCGCGGCCTCGTCTACGCCGGCAAGCCTCGTAAGGCCGCTTCCAATGCAGGCTCTGGTGTCTTCTCCCGCGAAAGCGAAATCCGCTCCGTCCGCGCCAGCCTGGAGTCCGAGAATGATCAGCTGACGACGCTCAACGAGAAGGCCCTCGGCATCCAGTCCGCGATGGACGCCAACGAACTCGATGTCTCGGCCGCTCGCGATGCCACGCAGTTCGCCGCCCAGGAACTTTCTGTCGCCCAGGCCGACGAGCGCTCCGCCCGCACAACCCTCACCGCGGCCGATGACCGTATCAGCCGCGAGGAACGCCAGCTGGCTGAGATCGAGAATTCGAAGTCGGAAGCGCTGCAGCGTCGCGACCGCGCCCAGGTCACCCTCACCGCCAAAGACGTCCAAGTCGCCGAACTCCGTGCCTCGATCACTTCCGGTGAAGTCCAGCTTGAGTCCGCCCGCGCTGAATCCGATCTGCGCCGTAACGCCTTGGGCGAAGCCCGCCTCGCCCACGCCGAACAGCGTCAGCGCCTTGAACTCGTCGGCCGCGAGCTGGCTGACCTTGAATCGCGCCGCGCTGAAGCCGTCGCCCGCCTGAATTCACGTCGCATTGAAGCCCAGCAGAACGAAAAGCTCATCGGAGAACTCAAGGCCCAGGCCACCGGCGCCCGGGAGACTTCCGCCCGACTCGCCAGCGAGATCGAGACCTCTAATTCCGGACTCAATGACCTGCGCGGCTCTCTCCATGAGACCGACGCGGCTGTCGAATCCGAAGACCGCGTGCTTTCCGTTGACCGCGACCGCCTGCGCGTCGCTGATGCTCGCCTCAAAGGGCTCGAAGTCGCGCTCGCTGAGCAGACATCGCAGTGCGGCTTCATTGTCGAGAAGGTGCAGTCCGACCATCAGCTCGATGTCGCCGAAGTCGACTGGCGCTTGCAGCTCTGGCTCTCCGACGGCGAACCGGAAGGTATCTCCAGCTTCGACGACCTCGAGGAGACCGATGAAGAAGGATCCCGCCCGGCCCCGAAGGCCGTCGTCCGTCGCGGCGAACCGACCGCCGAAGACCTCGCCTCGATGGAGTCCGCCGATTGGCCGCCCCTCGTCCGCGAGATCGCCGAACTGCGCGACCGTATGGCCGGCATGGGCTCCGTTAACCTTGTCGCTGTCGAGGAATATTCCTCCCTGCGCGACCGCCATGACTTCCTCACTAAACAGAGCGATGACCTTTGGAAGGCCAAGGAAGAGCTCACCAAGGCGATCGAGGAACTTAATCAGACCTCGCTCAAGCTCTTCACCGACACCTTCGAACAGGTGCGCAAGAACTTCAAGTTCACCTTCGAGCGCCTCTTCGACGGCGGCACGGCTGACCTTGCCATGGTCCAGGCCGAGGACCCTCTCGAGAGCGGCATCGAAATCATCGCCCAACCCCCGGGCACCAAGCTGCGTGGCATCTCGCTCCTTTCCGGGGGCCAGCGTACCATGACCGCCGTCGCGTTGCTCTTCGCCATCTACATGGTGAAGCCCTCGCCGCTGTGCGTGCTCGACGAGCTCGACGCTCCGCTCGACGACGCCAACGTGAACCGCTTTACGGACATCATCCGCGAGTTTACCCGTTTCTCCCAGTTCTTGGTCATCACCCATAATAAGCGTACCGTCTCCGCGGCCGACGATATCTTTGGGGCGACCATGCAGGAGAAGGGCGTCACCCGCCTGTTCTCGATGCGCTTCAACAAGGATCGCGACGAGGCCGAACCGAACCAGCCGGGTGGCGGGTTCACGATGGCCCGCTGAGGTCGCTTGCTTTGGGCGGTCTGAGCGGTAGGATGAGTGAGTCATGCTCCGTCATCTCACCGCGCTTGTCCTCTTGCCGGCCATGGCCCTCGCCGGCGTCACCTTCGATACCGATGTCCGCCCAATCAACCGCGCCGTGCCTGGCGCGAGCTACGCTGATATGCTCGCCCGCATTATGCCAGCGGTCGTCAGCATCCGGACGGCCGAAGTCATTCCTCAGTCCGTCTTGGATCGTTATCGGGGCCGCATCGATAAAGACAGTGTTTTGAAGGATGAGAAGACCGGTGAGACGTTCATGCCGACTGGCCTAGGCTCCGGCACGATCATCCACCCGGAGGGTTATGTCATCACTAACCGGCACGTCGTGCTGAAGGCCGACCGCGCCACCGTTTCCGATACCGTCATCGTCCAGCTGCAGGACCGCCGCGAATTCCGGGCCAAGGTCCTCGGCGTCGATGCGGGTAGCGACATCGCTGTGCTGAAGATCGAGGGTCGCAACCTGCCGTTCGCCAAGTTCGCTGATAGCGAGAAAGCCCGCGTCGGCGATGTCGTCTTCGCCATCGGCAATCCTCTCGACGCCGGCATCACCGTCACCTCTGGCATCGTCTCCGCGCTCGGTCGCTCCGGCAAGCAGGGGATGGGCATGGCTTTCGAGGATTTCATCCAGACCGATGCGGCGATCAATCCAGGCAATAGCGGCGGGCCTCTCATTGATTTCGAAGGCCGCCTGCTAGGCATGAATACCGCGATCAAATCTCGCACTGGCGGCAGTATCGGCCTCGGCTATTCCATCCCAGCCAATCTCATCGTTTCCGTCGCGACGGATCTGGCGAACGGCGGCAAGGTCGTCCGCGGGCTCATCGGAGTCCAAGGCGAAGACCTCTCCCTCGCCGAAGCCACTAAGCTCAATCTCGGGAAGAACGGTGCCGTGCGCGTTTCACTCATCAGTGACGGTCTGCCCGCGGCTAAGGCTGGCCTGAGGGTCGGCGACATCATCGTGGCCTTGGACGGGAAGCCTTTTGAGAATTGGAATGAGCTGCGTCTGGCGATTTCCCGCCGGAAGCCGGGCGAAGTCCTGATGGTCAACTTCATCCGGGAAGGACGCGGCTCGCTGGCACGTGTGACGGTCGCCGAGCGCGCGCTCGACCGCTGAGCATGCGGGCGCTCTCCACATTCCGTAATCTGACTGGTGGCCGGATCCCGCCGCTGACCCGCACTGCTTTGCTTTCCGGGCTCGGGCTCTTTCTGCTTGCCCTCCTGGTCTTCAAGCCCGGTGCCGGGGGCAATGATCCGGCTCAGCCTTTGACCAATGGTGTCCGCTTGGTGGCGCCGGGCGACGCTCGGACGGAGAGCGTCGTGCTCTTGGATACCTCTGCCGTCTACTTTCCTGCCAAGTCGGTTTTGGGTGGGGTCGGGCGCATTGAGATTGGCCAACCGGAAGATGCCCCTTTTGCCAAATTCAACCCGGCCCTGCAGTTTGACCCTTCCCGGCCTCTGGGGAAGGAATCCACCCTCCAGGTGCCACGTCGGGAAACTCCCGTGCCGGCCAGAGCAGTCCCGTTGGCGGAGGCCGCCCCTTTTACCACTTTCGGAACCCAAAGTTACGTCGGCGAGGGGCTCCCTGCTCGGGCCGCTTTTTTCGAGGTTTATCCGATGGGTGGGAGTAATAAGCCTATTATCAGCGGGAAAATTACCCACTTTAATGATAAAAAAGGAATTAAGGACGATTTAATTCCAAAAAACCACCCATTTAAGTCAATATTTGAGGTAATTTTGAGCGTAGACTCCTTTGGGAAGGGCCCCCTCGGGAGTGACGTGAGACATTCAGGCTCACAGCCGCTGGATGAGGCCATCCGTCGCTGGGCGGCTGGGGTCGATTGGGCAGGGCAGCTACCCCCCGGGGCGTACCGCCTGATCGTGGGGCCGTAAGGGGGCCAAGAAGGGGTGTAAAACCCTTGCAAAAATCCGCTTGACGGTGGGGTTTTCGATGGTCATTCAAACCCTTCCCTTCGCGTCTTCAGTACGTTGACGGTTCGCCCCTGTAGCTCAGTTGGCAGAGCGCGTCCTTGGTAAGGACGAGGTCGCTGGTTCAATTCCAGTCGGGGGCTCCATCACTTTCCACACACCAAACCTAACCACCTCCTCACCACCAAAAACATGGCCAAAGAGAAGTTCAATCGCACCAAGCCTCACGTCAATGTCGGCACCATCGGACACATTGACCATGGCAAATCGACCACCACCGCCGCCATCGTGGCTGTGCAGGCCCGTCGCGGCCTGGCCGAGAATAAATCCTACGCGGAAATCACCAAGGGTGGTACCGTCCGTGACGCCACCAAGACCGTGACCATCGCCGCTGCGCACGTCGAGTACGAGTCCATCAACCGTCACTACGCCCACGTCGACTGCCCGGGCCACGCCGACTTCGTTAAGAACATGATCACCGGCGCCGCCCAGATGGATGGTGCGATCCTGGTCGTCTCCGCTGCTGACGGCGTCATGCCCCAGACCAAGGAGCACATCCTCCTCGCCCGCCAGGTCGGCGTGCCGAAGATTGTCGTCTGGCTCAACAAGGTCGACCTTTCCGAGCCCGACCTGATTGACCTCGTCGAGATGGAAGTCCGCGACCTCCTCAACAAGTACAATTACGAAGGCGACACCGCCAAAATCGTCCGTGGCTCCGCCACCGCCGCTCTCGAAGGTACCCCGGAAGGCGAACAGTCCATCCAGGACCTCCTTGCCGCCCTCGACACTGAGATCGCCGAGCCTAAGCGCGAAACCGACAAGCCCTTCATGATGTCCGTCGAAGACGTGTTCTCCATCACCGGCCGCGGCACCGTCGCTACCGGTCGTATCGAGCGTGGTATTATCAAGGTCGGCGAAGAAATTGAAATCGTCGGTCTCCGCGACACCCTTAAGACCACTGTTACTGGCGTCGAAATGTTCCGTAAGGAGCTCGACCAGGGCCAGGCTGGCGACAACGTCGGTCTCCTCGTCCGTGGCATCGAAAAGAGCCAGATCGAGCGTGGCCAGGTCCTGGCCAAGCCGGGTTCCATCAAGCCCCACACCGTCGCCAAGGCCCAGATCTACGTCCTCAAGCAGGATGAAGGTGGTCGCCACACCTCTTTCGCCAACAACTACCGCCCGCAGTTCTTCTTCGGTACTTGCGATGCCACTGGCACCGTGATGCTCCCGGAAGGCGTGGAAATGGTAATGCCTGGCGACAACGTCACGATCACGATTGAGCTGCAGAAGCCCGTCGCGATGGAAAAGGGCCAGCGCTTCGCTCTTCGCGAAGGCGGCAAGACCATCGGCGCCGGCCAGATCCTCGAAATCGTCAAGTGATTTCCTGACGCCAAACGACCTACCAAGGTGCCGCGGCCCCCTAAAAAGGGCCCCGGCATTCGTCTCTTTAATCACCATTACAGGACGGTAGCTCAATTGGCGGAGTAGCGGTCTCCAAAACCGTTGGTTGTGGGTTCACCTCCCTCCCGTCCTGCCACTCTCACCTCATCACCACCAGCACCATGATCAGCTTCCTCGGACGCCTTCGCGCTTTCTGGAACGAGACCATCACCGAGGTCTTCGTCAAGGCTTCGTGGCCCACCGCCAAGGAGCTCGTCGACTCTACGCTGGTCGTCATCGCCGCCGTCGCCCTCCTGGGTGCCGTCGTCTTCTTCTGCGACTTCTCCCTTTCCAATCTCGTCCAGTTCGCGACCAAGCTCGTTCGCTGATTCCCCATGTCCTCTCCCTCTGATTTCCGCTGGTATACCCTCCAGACCCTCTCGAACAACGAGAGCAAGGTGAAGCGCCTGCTCGACAAGGCGATCAAGGACGAGGAGATGGGCGACTTTGTTGCCGAGATCCTCATGCCGGTTAAGACCGTCAAGGACTTCCGCAACGGCAAGAAGCGCGAGAGCGAGATGAAGCTCTACCCTTCATACCTTTTCGTCCGCGCCCGCCTCTACGACGACGAAGCCTCGCTGCTCGAAGCTCCCTGGAGCTTCCTTCGCAAGACCGACGGCGTCATCGGCCTCATCGGCGGACAGAATCCCATCGCCCTCAAGACCGAGGAGATCAACACGATCCTCCAGCAGGTCGCCGACGCCGCGGACAAGGTCGTCCCGAAAATCACCTTCAACATCGGCGAGCGCGTTAAAATCACCGACGGACCCTTCGCCAATCTCGCTGGTAATATCGACAAGATCGATGCCGACCGCGGCAAGCTTGAGGTCTCCGTCGACATCTTCGGCCGCTCCACTCCGGTCGAGCTCGAGTTCTGGCAGGTCGAACGCGACGACCGCGACTGATTCTTTTTTCCAACCCAACCATCTCATCACCCACCATGGCTAAGAAAGTCGTCGCCGAAATCAGGCTCCAGCTCCCCGCGGGCGCCGCTAACCCTGCTCCTCCCGTCGGCCCCGCGCTCGGCGCGAAGGGCGTCAACATCATGGCGTTCTGTAAGGAATTCAACGCCAAGACCAAGGACCAGGCCGGCATGATCCTGCCGGTCATCATCTCCGTCTACCAGGACAAGTCCTTCACGTTCATCCTGAAGTCCCCGCCCGCTTCCGTCCTCCTCAAGAAGGCCGCGAAGATCGAGTCCGGCTCCAAGGTCCCGAACCGCGATAAGGTCGGCAAGGTCACCAAGAAGCAGCTCCTCGAAATCGTCGAGCTGAAGAAGAAGGACCTCAACGCCGTCAACCCCGACAACGCCGCCCGCATGATTGCCGGCACCGCGCGTTCGATGGGCATCGAAGTCATCGGTTAATTTAACCCAACCCAAACCCAATACCCACCACTGCATCCCGCAGGAGACCAAAAGTCGCTATGAGCAAACAACCCAGCAAGCGCTACCGCGCCGCCCTCCAGGTCGCCGACCTGAAGGCCAAGTATGACGTCAGCCAGGCCGCCGAGATCATCAAGAAGATGCCCGGTACCAAGTTCGACGAAACCGTGGAGATCTCCGCCTTCCTCGGCGTCGATCCGAAGCAGTCGGACCAGATGGTCCGCGGCACCGTCTCCCTCCCGAACGGTTCCGGCAAGAAAATCAAGGTCCTCGCCTTTACCGAGAATCCAGCCGAAGCCCTCGCCGCTGGCGCCGATTACGCCGGCCTCGCCGACCTGATCGCCAAGGTCAACGGTGGCTTCCTCGACTTCGACGTCGCCATCTCCACCGTCTCCGCGATGAAGGACGTCCGTCAGGTCGCCCGCGTCCTCGGTCCGAAGGGCCTTATGCCCAACCCGAAGTCGGGTACGGTCTCGGATGACATCCCGAAGACCATCAAGGAAGTGAAGGCTGGCCGCGTCGAATTCAAGATGGATAAGACCGGCAACATCGTGATCGTCATCGGCAAGAAGTCTTTCACCTCCGCTCAGCTCGTCGAGAACGCTCAGGCCGCCCTGTCCGCTCTCGTGAAAGCCCAGCCCGCCGGCTTTGCTGGTGGCCGCTTCATCAAGTCGATCACCATCAGCGCCAGCATGAGCCCCGGCGTCGCCGTCGACCTCAAGCCCTACTCGGCCGCTGTCGCGACCGCCTAACCTAACCACGCTCAAGATAACCCACGAACATGCGCGCTGAAAAACAATTCCTCGTCGACGAAGTCGCCGCCCAGCTGGCCAGCTCCAACTACCTGCTGCTCGCCAACTTCACCGGTGTCACCGTCGAGAACGCTACCTCCGTCCGTAATCAGCTCCGTGCCCACGGCGCCGAGTACCACGTCGTCAAGAACAGCATCCTCAACATCGCTGCGAAGCAGGCGAATCTCCCCGACATCTCGGGTCACCTGAGCGGCCACACGGCCCTTGTCACCGGCGGCAACAACCCGACCGGCGTCGCTAAGATCCTGGTCACCTTCTTCAAGGACTTCTCCAAACTCGAAGTGAAGGGCGGCGTCCTCGACGCCAAACTCCTCACCAAGGCCGAAGTGGAATACCTGTCGAAGCTGCCGTCCCTCGACGGTATCCGCGCCCAGCTCCTCTCGCTGCTCTCCACCCCTGCCTCGCAGTTCGTCCGCCTCCTGGACGCCAAGCGCCAGAAGGACGAGCCGGCTGCCTAACCCCTTTCCTCGCGGAGGCGTCGCCATGTGGCGGCGTCCGAGCGGGGGGAATCCAAACCAAAAAACAACACACATCCAAAGAACCCCGGTTAGGGGCCTCGCGCCCTCAAATGTCCTTCATCGGACGCTAACCATTCAAGGAACCTAGATACCATGAGCAACATCACCAAAGACCAAGTCATCGAGTGGCTCAGCGCCCAGTCCGTTCTGGACGTCGCTAACCTCGTGAAGGACCTCGAGACCAAGTGGGGCGTTTCCGCCGCCGCTCCTGTCGCCGTCGCCGCCGCTGGTGGCGCCGCCGCCGCCGCTCCCGCCGAAGAGAAGACGACGTTTGACGTCATCCTCAAGGCCAAGGGCGCAACCCCGATCAATGTCATTAAGGAAGTCCGCGCCATCACTGGCCTGGGCCTCAAGGAAGCCAAGGACCTCGTCGACACCGCCCCCAAGCCCGTCAAGGAAGGCGTGTCCAAGGACGAAGCCAAGGATATCGAGACCAAGCTCAAGGCCGCCGGCGCCGAGGTCGAGGTCAAGTAATCCGTCTTCCGACGCATCTCTACAAAGCGGGGAGGGTAGCACCCTCCCGGGTCCGGCGATCCCTCCCCGCTTTTTCTTCCCAACGGCCGCCCAGTCCGACCCAACTAGGCAAACCAGTCAGCACCACCGAATCCACCCGACACTCCGAGCCCACCTTCACCAGCCATGCCTCAAGAGCGCAAAAACTTCGGTAAACTACGCGAAGTCATCCCTCCGCCCAACCTGATCGAGAACCAGATCTTCTCGTTCAATGATTTCCTGCAGTTGGACCAGACCGCGTCCGCCCGCAAGAACGTCGGCTTGGACGCCGTCTTCCGCGAAGCTTTCCCGGTGGAGAGCAACAACGGCAACTTCCGTCTCGAGTATCTCGAGTACGGCCTGGTGCTGCCCAAGCAGACCGAACTCGAGTGTATCCGCGAAGGCACGACCTACGCGACTTCGGTGATGCTCAAGCTCCGCCTCCGTGAAAAGGGCGCCTTCAAGGACGAAGAGATCCTGATGGGCGAAATCCCGATGATCACCGACCGCGGCTCCTTCATCGTCAACGGCGCCGAGCGCGTCGTCGTCTCCCAGCTTCACCGCTCTCCCGGCATCTGCTTCGAAGAATCCGCCCACACGAGCGGCAAGATGCTCCACGCCTTCCGTATCATTCCTGACCGCGGAACTTGGATCGAAGTCCAGTTCGACCAGAACGACCTTCTCTGGGTCTACCTCGACCGCCGCCGCCGCCGTCGTAAGTTCCTCGTCACGACCCTTCTCCGCGCCTTCGGTTATAAGGACGACAAGGACATCCTGGCCCTTTTCTACCAGCACCGCGAACTGACCGCCAAGGCCGCTCTCGAGCTCGACCCGGAAGAACTTTCCCAGCTCGTCTACGCCGACCCCATCGTCGACGTCGAGACCGGTAAGGTCGTCGCCAAGCAGTACGACAAACTCTCCCGCGAGACGCTCAAGGAAATCCACAAGCAGCTCCCGAAGCAGAAGTTCGGCGTCTTCGATACCGCCTTTGATAACGGCTCCATCATCCTCTCGCTCCGTAAGGACATCGGCGCCGTCCGTAACGAGGAAGAAGCCCTCAAGGAAATCTTCCGCAAGCTCCGCCCCGGCGAGCCGGTCAACGTCAAGGGCGCCCGCGCCCACATGCAGCGCCTCTTCCAGGATCCGCTCCGTTACGACCTCGGTCGCGTCGGCCGCTACAAGCTCAACCAGAAGCTGAGCCTCAACGTCTCGCTTGATACCCGCACGATCACCCCTGAGGACATCGTCGAAGCCACCAAGCTCCTCTGCAAACTGAGCGCCGGCGATGGTGCGATTGACGACATCGATCACCTCGGTTCGCGCCGCGTGCGCAACGTCGGCGAGCTTCTCGCTAACCAGTGCCGCGCCGGTCTCAAGAACGTCGTCAAGACGGTCAAGGCCCGCATCAACGAGTACGACCAGAGCGTCGACTCGATCACCCCGCAGAAGCTCGTCAACCCGAAGCCTTTCGGCAATGCGATCCGCGAGTTCTTCGCGCGTAGCCAGCTGTCCCAGCTGATGGACCAGATCAACCCACTCGCTGAGCTGACGCACAAGCGTCGTCTCTCCGCCCTCGGGCCCGGAGGCCTTAACCGCGATCGCGCTGGCTTCGAAGTCCGCGACGTCCATCCGTCCCACTACGGCCGTATCTGCCCGATCGAGACCCCGGAAGGTCCGAACATCGGCCTCATCAACTCGCTCTCCACCTACGCGCGTATCAACGAGTTCGGCTTCATCGAAGCTCCGTACCGTAAGGTCGTGCGTGGCAAGGTCTCCAGCCAGGTCGAATTCATGACCGCGGACCAGGAAGAAAAATTCAAGGTCGCTCAGGCCAACTCCGAGCTCGACGACGCCTCCCGCCTCAAGGGCAAGGTGACCGTCCGTTTCCGCGACGACATCCTCGAAGTGGATCCGGAAGACGTCGATTACATGGACGTCTCGCCGCAGCAGGTCGTCTCCGTCGCCGCCGCCCTCATCCCGTTCCTGGAGCATGACGACGCGAACCGCGCGCTCATGGGTTCCAACATGCAGCGCCAAGGCGTGCCCCTCGTCGTGACCGAAGCCCCGTTCGTGGGCACCGGCCTCGAACGTCGCGTCGCCATCGACTCGAAGACGGTCATCGTCTCTGAAGGCCCCGGCATCGTCGCCGCCGCCGACTCGCGTCGCATCATCGTCACCAAGGACGGCGAAGTCGCCCCCGCCCAGCTTGAGAACAAGAAGTTCAAGAGCGAGCCGGCCAAGGGTGTCTACGTCTACGACCTCCGCAAGTTCCTCAAGACCAACTCCTCCACGTGCTTCAATCAGCGTCCGCTGGTCCGCCGCGGTGACAAGGTCAAGCTGGGTGACATCATCGCTGACGGCGCCGCCACCGATAAGGGCGAGCTCGCCCTCGGACGCAATGTCCTCGTCGGCTTCATGCCTTGGAATGGTTACAACTTCGAAGACGCGATCCTGCTCTCCGAACGTATGCTCACGGACGACGTCTTTACGTCTGTCCACATCGAAGAATTCGAAGTGACCGCCCGCGACACGAAGCTCGGGCCTGAACAGATCACCCGCGACATCCCGAACCTCGGTGAGGAAGCCCTGCGCAACCTCAACCGCGACGGCGTCATCCGCATCGGTGCCGAAGTGAAGCCGGACGATATTCTCGTCGGTAAGATCACGCCGAAGTCCGAAGGTGACCTCGCCCCCGAAGAGAAGCTGCTCCGCGCCATCTTCGGTGAGAAGGCCCGCGACGTGAAGGATACCTCCCTCCGCGTGCCCTCCGGCATCTCGGGTATCATCATGGACGTTAAGGTCTCCTCCCGTACCGATAAGGACGACGGCCGCCTCTCGCCCAACGACCAGCGTCGCGCCCTCAAGAAGGTCAACGAAGAGTACCGCACGGCCGACTCTCGCCTCCGCGAAGAGATGACCGAGTCCCTCTCGAATATCCTCCTCGGCGAAAAGATTCCGCTCGACGTCAAGAACTCCGAGACCGGTGAAGCCATCATCCCGGCCAACCGCAAGATCACCAAGACCCTCCTCCGCCGCCTGGCCTCCGTCTCTCGTTCCATCGAGATGAACGATTCGCCGGTGAAGCAGAAGATCCGTCAGATCGTCGACGGCTACCACCGTCGTTTCGACGAGCTTGAGCAGGAACGCGCCCGCAAGGTCGAAGCCATCGAGCAGGGCATCGACGAAGGCGGCGCCATCAAGAACGTGAAGGTATACATCGCCACTAAGCGCAAGATCCAGGTCGGCGATAAGATGGCCGGTCGTCACGGTAACAAGGGCGTCGTCGCCCGCATCGTGCCGGTCGAAGACATGCCTTACCTCGCCGACGGCACCTCCGTCGACATCTGCCTCAATCCTCTCGGCGTTCCTTCCCGAATGAACGTCGGTCAGGTCCTTGAGACGCACCTCGGCTGGGCTTGTTCCAAGCTCGGCCTCAAGATGGCCACCCCCATCTTCGACGGCATCCCCGAGAAGCAGATTCGCGAATACCTCAAGCAGGCCGAACTCCCCGAGACGGGCAAGGCGATGCTCATCAACGGTCATACCGGCGAAGCGTTCGACCAGGACGTCGTCGTCGGCTACATCTACATGATGAAGCTGAATCACCTCGTCGCGGACAAGATTCACGCCCGTGCCACCGGCCCTTACAGCCTCATCACCCAGCAGCCGCTCGGCGGCAAGGCGCAGTACGGCGGCCAGCGTTTCGGCGAAATGGAAGTCTGGGCCCTCGAAGCCTACGGCGCCGCCTACACCCTGCAGGAACTCCTCACGGTCAAGTCCGACGACGTTGCCGGACGTACCAAGATCTACGAGCAGCTCGTCAAGGGTGACAACACCCTCGTCAGCGGCACGCCCCAGTCCTTCAACGTGCTGATGAAGGAGATGCAGGCCTTGTGCCTGGATGTCCGCCTCGGCTCCACCACCGCCCCCACCCCGGATCGCAACTGAGCGACCGACGTAACCACACCCAGACCTTAACAGACATGATTCACCCGGAGCACACCCCCGAGTTCACCGCCAACGAAACGAAGGAACAGTCCTTCGATTTCGTCTCCATCTCGATCGCCTCTCCCGAGGAGATCGTCCAGTGGACGGGCGAGCAGTTTCTCGATGAACTCGACGAACACGGCAACCGCAAGGTCAAGGGCCTCAAGGAAGTAAAGAGCCCTGAGACCATCAACTATCGCTCGTTCAAGCCCGAGCCGAACGGCCTCTTCTGTCAGCGCATCTTCGGCCCGGTCCGCGACTACGAATGCTACTGCGGTAAGTACAAGAAGGTGAAGTACAAGGACGTCGTCTGCGATAAGTGCGGCGTCGAAGTCACCGTCTCCCGCGTCCGTCGCGAGCGTATGGGCTACATCCGCCTCGCCATCCCGGTCTCCCATATCTGGTTCCTGAAGAGCATGCCCAGCCGTCTGTCGCTGATGCTCGACATGACCACCCGCCAGCTCGAGCAGGTCATCTACTACCAGAAGTACCTGGTCGTCGATCCGGGCGCCACCGGCATGGAGGAGAAGGAACTCCTCGACGAGGAATCCTACCGCCGCGCCGTCGAACAGCACGGCCCTGACGCTTTCAAGGCCCGCATGGGCGCCGAAGCCCTTCAGCAGCTGCTCAAGAAGATGGATCTCGCCTCCACGGTCGAGAACCTCCGCGACCAGCTCCGCTCCACGCGCTCCAAGCAGATCAAGAAGAAGATCGCTCGCCGCATGAAGATTATCCAGGGCTTCCTGGCTTCGGGCAAGCGTCCTGAGCACATGATCCTGACGGTGCTGCCGGTCATCCCTCCAGACCTCCGTCCGCTCGTTCCCCTCGAAGGCGGCCGTTTCGCCACCTCCGACTTGAACGATCTTTATCGTCGCGTCATCAACCGCAACAATCGCCTGAAGCAGCTCATCCAGATGAAGACGCCCGACGTCATCATCCATAATGAAATGCGCATGCTCCAGGAAGCCGTCGACGCTCTCCTCGACAACGGCCGCCACGGCAAGCCGGTCAAGGATCGCGATCGTCAGCTGAAGTCCATCTCGGACATGCTGAAGGGTAAGCATGGTCGTTTCCGCCAGAATCTCCTCGGTAAGCGCGTCGACTACTCCGGTCGTTCCGTCATCGTCATCGGTCCTGAGCTCAAGCTCAACCAGTGTGGTCTCCCGAAGAAGATGGCCCTCGTCCTCTTCGAGCCCTTCATCATCCGCCGCCTCAAGGAACTGGGCTTCGCCCATACCGTCCGCGGCGCCCGCAAGCACATCGAGCAGAAGAAGCCCGAAGTTTGGGATATTCTGGAAGAAGTGACCAAGGGTCACCCGGTGTTCCTCAATCGCGCGCCGACGCTCCACCGTCTTTCCATCCAGGCCTTTGAGCCCATCCTCATCGAGGGTGACGCCATCCGCCTGCACCCGCTCGTGTGTACCGCTTACAACGCGGACTTCGACGGTGACCAGATGGCCGTCCACGTCCCGCTGTCCCTGGAAGCCATCATGGAGTGCAAGCTCCTGATGATGTCCACGAACAACATCTTCTCGCCGTCCAGCGGTAAGCCGATTCTCACGCCGTCCCAGGACATCGTGCTCGGTGCCTACTACCTGACGCTCGAACCCGCCGACAAACCGGCGGCCAACACCCACCTGCCGGTGCTGGGCTCCGTGTCCGAGGCGACGTTCGCCGAAGCCGAAGGCTCGCTCCACCTGCACGACTGGGTCCGTTTCGCCAACCCCGACTTCAATCGTAAGACGGTCCACGGCGAAGCCACGGGCAGCACGATCGTCACCACGGTCGGCCGCATCATCTTCAACACCATCTGGCCTGCCGAACTCGGTTTCTTCAACGAGACCGTGAAGAAGGGCCAGCTCGGCGACCTGATCCTGAAGACCTATAAGCATTGCGGCCGCGAGGCTTCGATTCCGGTCCTCGACGCGCTCAAGGAGACCGGCTTCCGCATCGCGACCAAGGCAGGCATCTCCATCGGCGTGAACGACATGATCTACCCGAAGGAAAAGGAAGGCCTCGTCCGCGAAGCCACCGCGAAGGTCCGCGAATTCCAGCGCCAGAACGAATCCGGTACGATCACCAACGACGAACGTCGTAATAAGGTCGTCGATACCTGGTCCGGCGCCACCGATGCCATCGCGCAGTCGGTGTACACGACGCTCTCCCAATCCGCGAAGGTGGCCGGCGTGAAGAAGGGCGATCCTCGCCATTCCCACCGCATGCTTATCAACCCGGTCTACGTCCTCATGGACTCCGGCGCCCGTGGTAATAAGGCCCAGGTGAAGCAGCTTTGCGGAGCCCGTGGCCTGATGGCCAAGCCGTCTGGCGAAATCATCGAACGCCCGATTCTCTCGTCCTTCCGCGAAGGTCTCTCGGTTCTTGAGTACTTCATCTCGACGCACGGCGCCCGTAAGGGTCTGTCCGACACCGCGCTGAAGACCGCCGACGCGGGTTACATGACCCGTAAGCTTTGCGACGTGGCCATGGACGTAATCGTCACCGACTCCCGCGACGTCGCCCCCGGCTCCGAAGTCATCACGCTCGGAGACGCCTCCCTCGGCCGTCACCTGGCCGCCGATGTCCCGAATCCTTCCGGCGCCGTCAAGGCTCTCGCTAAGTCCGAAGCTCCTCTCACCGAAGAGCTCATCGCGAAGCTGCGCGACGCCGGCGTTGACCGCGTCCATGTTCACATTCCTAACGGCGTGTGGAAGACCCCGATCTACGACGGTGACGAACTCTTGGTGTCGCTCTCTGAGCGCATCGTGGGCCGCTGCCCGTCTGAAGACGTCACGAACCCGCTCAATCCTTCCGAAGTCATCGTGAAGGCCGCCGTGCTCATCGACGAAATCGCCGCCAAGCGCATCGAGACCGTCGGTCTCGACCGCGTGAAGGTCCTCTCTCCGCTCACGCACATGAACGTGAACGCGATTCCGCCCACCTCCTACGGCCTCGATCCTTCGACCGGCCGCATGGTCGAACGCGGTACCGCGGTCGGCATCATCGCCGCCCAGTCCATCGGCGAGCCGGGCACCCAGCTCACCATGCGTACGTTCCACATCGGTGGCGTCGCTCAGCTGAAGACCCCGGAAATCAAGTCCAAGGGCAAGGGCCTCGTCCAGTACGTCGACCTCACCACGGTCTCCGTCGGCGACAAGTTCATCGCCGTCAACGGCAACGGCTCGATTCGCCTCCTCAACGAGGCTGGTTCGCCGACCGAGGAATACCGTATCGTCGCTGGCTCCGTCGTCGGTGTCGAAGACGGCAAGCCGGTCGACAGGGGCGTCCTCATCGCCGCCTGGGATCCTAACTCCACCCCAATCATCGCCAATGGCGACGGCAAGATTCGTCTCGTCGACATGATCTCTGGCGTGACGTTCACCGAAGAGCGCGACCCGTCGAACAACACGTTCTACAAGTCCGTCATCGAACACTCCGACGAACAGAATCCCCAGATTCAAATCATCGGCGCCAACGGCAAGGAAGTCGGTTCCTTCTCGATCCCCGCCGGCGCCCGCGTCGAAGTGGACGAAGGCGACAAGGTCAGCCGCGGCTCTATCGTCGCCAAGATTCCCCGCCAGGCCGCCAAGACGCAGGATATCACCGCTGGTCTGCCGCGCATCTCCGAGCTCTTCGAGGCCCGTCCCCCGAAGGACGCCGCCGAGATTGCCAAGATTGACGGCGCGGTTCGCTTCGAGCCTTCCATCCGCGGCAAGAAGCGCCTCGTCATCTCCGACTCCATCGGCCGCGAAGAGGAGCACCTCATCCCACACGGCAAGCACATCATTGTCGCCGCTGGCGACAAGGTGAAGCAGGGCCAGGTCCTCACGGACGGTGCCGTCGACCCGCATGACATTCTCGACATCCTGGGCCAGTCCAAGGTGCAGGATTACCTCATCACTGAGATTCAGAAGGTCTACCGTACTCAGGGCGTCGTCATTAACGACAAGCACATCGAAATCATCGTCTCGCGCATGCTCCGCAAGGTCCGCATCACCGAGCCGGGCGACTCCGATTACCTCTGGGGCGAACATGTCGACCGCACTCTCCTCGCGGAGAATAACCGCTCCATCAACGAGCGCGGCGGTCAGATTGCCGAATCCGAACCAATCCTCCTTGGCATCACCAAGGCCTCCCTCGAGACCGAGTCCTTCATCTCCGCCGCCTCCTTCCAGGAGACGACCCGAGTCCTGACTGATGCCGCCACGATGGCCAAGCGCGACAACCTGACCGGCTTCAAGGAGAACGTGATCATGGGTCACCTCGTCCCTGCTGGCACAGGTTTGCCTGCATATCGTCGCATTCGCGTCTTCCAGACCCCGACTCCCGCTTAAGCAGGGCGTGAGGATGGGAATCAGCCCCCGCCCGCAAGGGTGGGGGCTTTGTTTTTTGGGCGCTTCTTGGCGGTTTGGGGGTTGATACTCCCTCCCGTTTTGCCACGCTCCCACCTAACCCCAAGATACTCCTATGTCTCGCTTCCTCCTCGCTGCCTCGGCACTCACCGCTTCCGCTCTGGTCCAGGGTGCCAACTGGATTCCTTCCTCGCCGCTCGTCCAGATCGGCAACGACTGCGACATCTACTTCGACTCCGCTGCCAGCCTCGAAGTCACCGACAACCTTTACTCCAGCTCCACCAAGACGTCCGCCACAAGCTGGATGGTGACTCCGGGCTTCCTGCTCGAGTACGGCAAGGACTCGGCGCTTTCCGCCACCATTTCGGCTAAGCGTACCTTCGTGAACTTCACGGACAACGCCTTGTCCGACCTCGAGGACTCTCGCGACGCCCTGGCTGTCGGTATCCGCTTCGCTGACGGCGGCCCGCTTTCCCTGTCCGTCGATTCTTCCTATCGCGTGACCGCTCGTAACGACGACCTGCAGATGCAGGGCCTCGGCGGCCTCCTGGGCGCGACCCTCGTCCGCCAGGCCAGCTATGCGCATTCGTTCCGCGCCGACTACAAACTGACGGAGAAGCTCAGCGTCGGTCTGGGTTACTCGAATTCCTATAATCAATACCTCGACCCGGTGACGACCGGCGCCGCCGGCAACTATGTCTACAACACCAACACACTGACCGAGCTGAACACGAAGTCCATGCCGCTCAGCTTTGATTACCAGGCCTTCGAGAAGCTCAGCTTCGGCCTAGCCCTGCAGCATGACGTCACGGATTACTCCGCCGCCCCTTATTACAGCCAAGCCGGCACGCCTCGCCCGGCACTCGCCCATAAGCAGCTCGTGAAGAACTTCGCCGGTCTCACCATGAAGGGACAGCTCACCGAATCCGGTAAGCTTAACGGTAACGTCCGCGTAGGCTACTCACAGTATCACTATGACAGTGCCGCCAACGACTCCGACCTCTCCTACTCGGTCAACCTCAGCCACACGCTCACCGATCGTCTCAGCCACTCGCTGACGCTTTCCCGGGATGTCACGGCTTCCTCGACCAATAGCCAGATGGCCTCGAAAAACTACACCTACGGCCTCGCTTATAACGCCTCCGAGGATCTCAACCTCAACTTCTCGGTCACCAAGAGCGACGTCTTTGCCAGCACCAGCCAGGTCGATACCTACGCCTATACCCTCGGCGCAGATTATAAGTATTCGAAGCACCTGACCTTCCAGGCCAGCTACAGCCTGAATGATTCCACGGCTTCCGTGGCAGGCTCGACCTACACCTCGAACGCTTTCACCCTCTCCGCGGCTTTCCGCTACTGAGGCTCACGTCTCGGCGCACGGTTGAGCAGGACCGGTTGACCGGCAGGTCTGGTCTCCCTATTTTACTTCCATGTCTTCCGTCTTGAAAAGCCTGCTCGGTGCATTCTGTGCCGTCGTCCTGCTGGCTGCGTGCGCTTCTTCAGGGTCCAGCTCGGCCCCAGACGCCTCCTTCGAGCCAGAGAATATCCTCACCCTCGGGCGGGGGGCTTCTGATCCGTCCGCTCTGCCTGCTCCGGGCGCGACTACCCCGGGCGCGGCTGATATCGCCGGCGGCGTGCCTATCGCCGGCGCCACCCCGATCGCCGCTCCCTCTGACTATGTCGTGGCGACGCCGACAATCCAGGCTGAGCCTGTCGGCAACCAGAACAGCTACCGTCTCCGCGCCCGCGATTTCATCCGCATCTTGGTCATCAACGAGCCCGATACGCAGATTGAACGTCGCATCAACTCCGATGGCACCGTGGACATTCCTTTCCTCAAGAAGCTCGTACCCGTCGCCGGCCTCACGCTCACGCAGGCCCAAGTCGAGCTGTCGAACCAGTTCCGAGTCTATTTCAAGAAGCCCCAGGTCACGATTTCGATTGTCACCTACGCCGAGCGGCGCGTCTACGTCTCTGGCTACGTCGGCAAGCCCGGACCGGTGTCCATCCCGCCCGAGGAGACGCTCACTCTCGGTCGGGCCCTCTCCATGGCCGGCGGAGTCTTGCCGCGCGGCAATCGTTCCGACGTGGCGATCAAACGCAGTCGCGAAGGCTCCACGTTCGTGATCACCAAGGACGTCCGTCGTATCGACGATGGCGACGAGCCGGACTTCATTCTGGAGGACGAAGACCAGATCTACGTCCGCGACAGCCGCATCTGATCCCTTTCCATGCCCAATCCGGACCCCTTGTCTGACAACCGCCCGCCCGAGCCAGCTCGCGGCGGTAACCGTGGTTACGGTTCCTATGGCAGTTACGGTAACTATGGCGCCGGCAACGGCGGCTACGGTTACGGTAACGGTAACTACGGCGCCTATAATCGAGGGGGAGCAGGGGAGGGTAATCCGATTCAAAACTACCTACTGATGCTCCGCGAGCGTTACTGGTGGATCCTGCTTTCAACCCTCGTCTTCCTGACGCTATCCCTCCTCAACACCTATAACACCGTCCCGGAATACCGCGCCACCGGCCGCCTGCGCGTCTTCCGCCTCACTCCCACTATCAACGGCGGCTCTTCGGCGGCCGACGATAACTTCAAGATCGGCTCGAATGACGACTTCTTCACCGCCGTCGAGGCGATGCGCAGCGCCAATATCATCGAAGGCGTCTCGAAGCGCCTCACCGCCGACGAACGCAAGCTTGTCCTGGCGCCCTATCAGGCCGGCAACATCTTCTCGGGTCCACTCACGGAGCAGGAAGTCTTTGCCAAGCAGCGCAGCATCAATCCACAGCGCCAGACGCTGGTGATTAATATCGACTTCACCCATCCAAACCGGGACCTCGCCCGGCAGGTCGCTCGGCACTTCTGTGATTCGATCAAGAAGTCCAGCGAGGACGATCGCCTGATGGTGACCAATCCGCTTATCGAGAAAGCCCGGATCGAGATCGAGACCCTCGAGGATAAGGTTCGCCGCCTTTACGAGCAGAAGAACGACCTGATTAAGAGCCAGAAGTTGCTCTCCATCGCGAAGGATACCAACACCCTTACCACGGAACGCTCCGTGCTCGTGAAGGACCGCGAAGAGACCCGTAAGCAGATCGACGAGAACGAGATCCTGGTCTCAGTCATCGCCAGCTACGAGAAGGAGAGCCGTCCGCTCGGCGATATCCCCCAGATCCGTGCTGATACCGACGTCGCCGCCGTTCAGACGGTCATTAGCGCCTCCAAGATCCGCGTCAGCCAGATGACCGAGACCTACACGGATCAGCACCCGAAGCTCGTCGCCGAGCGGGAGGCCCTGAAGCAGCTCGACCTTCAGCTCAAGGAATCCATCAGTCAGGCGATCAAATCCCGTCGCAGTTCGCTCGAGAACGCCAAGGCCCGCCATGAGGCCATCCTGCGTAACCTCGTCGCTAAGGAAGAGGAGATCTCCAAGCTACAGGCCGCCAACGTGGAGCTCGAACGCGTCGATAAGGATACCAAGGCCAGCGAGGAATTCCTCAGCCGCATGAAGCTCAGCTATGAGGAGGCCAAGCTACGCTCCTCCAACTCGGGTACGAGTACCTCAATCAATATCCTCGATGCCCCCTCCGTCTCCGACAAGCCGATCAACAAGAACTATTATTTTAACGCGCTGGTCGGCATGGGTTCTGGCCTGCTCTTCGGTGTCGTCCTCATCGTCGTCATCGGAACTTTGGACTCCCGCATCAAGTCCGCTAAGGACGTCGAGGGCTCCCTCGGCCTGCCGCTCATTGGGACCATTCCTCGCGTCGCCAATGTTTCTGGTCCAGACCGCGCGTTACTGGCTCGCCAGGACAAGGACCGCATCGCGACCGAAGCGGTCCGTTCCATCTACTCCGCCCTCAAGGTCAATCCGGCCGTCTCGAAGGCGCACGTCTTCCTCGTCACTTCCACTCGCCCCAGCGAAGGCAAGACCTTCGTCGCGACGAACCTGGCGCTCATCTTCGCCCAGCACTCGGAGCGAGTGCTCATCATCGACGCCGACCTTCGCCTCCCGAATGTTGGACCGTCGCTAGGCTTCACGGGTGATGGCGGCCTGAGCAAATGGTTCAACGCCGAGATGTCCCTGGACGAAGCGATCGTCCACGACGTCTCTCCCGGCTTGGACGTACTGCCGGTCGGCCTGAGCTGCAAGAATCCGACCCAAGTCATCAATAACCCCAAGTTCCTCGCGATGATCGACGAACTCCGCGGGCGCTATGACCGTATCTTCATCGACTCGCCGCCCATTGGGGCGGTCTCCGACGCGCTCCATCTCCTTCCGAAGGT
>CAMDQP010000007.1 GCA_945906115.1 Opitutus sp. GAS368 | reverse complement strand
GGAGCGTAGTCGCGACCTTCCTTCTCGGCGATGGCGGCACGGCGCGAGAGGCGCACGCGGCCCTTGTCGTCGATACCGACGCACTTGACGATGATCTCGTCACCGAGCTTGCAGATGTCCTCGACGTGCTCGACGCGATGGTCGGCGAGTTCGGAGACGTGCACGAGGCCTTCCTGGCCGGGGAGGCATTCGACGAAAGCGCCGAATTCCTTCACCGAGCGGATGATACCCTTGTACGTCTTGTTAATCTCGATCTGGGCCGAGAGGAGGTTGACCTCGTTGACCGCGCGGGCGAGGGACTCGCCGTCGGTCGCGAAGATCGTGACCCAACCGGAGTCGTCCTGATCGATGTCGAGCTGGCAACCGGTGTATTCCGTGATGCGCTTGATGTTCTTGCCGCCCGGACCGATGAGTGCGCCGATCTTATCGGACGGAATCTTGATGCGGTGGGTGCGAGGGGCGCAGGGCTTCAGCTCGGCGCGGGTGGCCGGCATGGTCTTGGCCATGATGTCCAGGATCGCGTCGCGGGAGACCTTGTTCTGGGCGATGGCTTCCTTGGCGATGCTCATCGGGAGACCGTGGATCTTAAGGTCCAGCTGGAAGGCGGTGATGCCTTCGCGGGTGCCGCAGATTTTGAAGTCCATGTCGCCGTAGTGGTCTTCGGCGCCGATGATGTCGGTCAGCACACGGTGCTTCACGATCTTACCGGCGGCGTCTTCGGTCACGAGACCGCAGGAGATACCGGCGACCGGGGCCTTGATGGGCACGCCGGCGTCGAGGAGAGCGAGGGTGCCGCCACAGACGGAAGCCATCGAGGTGGAGCCGTTGGATTCCATGATCTCGGAGACGAGACGGATGGAGTACGGGAAGTCCTGCTCGGAAGGCAGCACGCAGAGTAGCGAGCGCTCAGCGAGGTTACCGTGGCCGGTTTCGCGGCGGGAGGTCATGCCGAAGCGGCCGGTCTCACCCACCGAGAAAGGCGGGAAGTTGTAGTGCAGGAGGAACGAGCGCTTGCTCGGGCCGCCGGTGATGGCGTCGACTTCCTGGGCATCCTTGGAGGTACCGAGAGTCGCGAGGACGAGACCCTGGGTTTCGCCGCGCTGGAAGAGCGAGGAACCATGGACGCGAGGAAGCACGTCGACTTCGCAGGAGATTGCCCGGAGATCCAGCGGCTTGCGGCCGTCGGCACGTTCGCCGTTCTGAATGATGGCGTTGCGGTAGACCTTTTCCTGGAGCTTTTCGAAGGCCATCTTGATCTGACGGGAGTCGAAGACGTCGCCGAGCTCAGCCTTACAGGCGGCCTTGGACTTCTCGACCACGGCCTTGACGGCGTCGCCACGTTCCTTCTTGGAAGCGAGGAAGATTGCCTTCTTGAGCTGGTCGCCTTCGGCGGCCACGCGTTCGCAGATGGCGAGAGCCTTCGGTTCGCAGACCACGAGCGGGAAGACGCGCTTGGTCTTGGAGTACATCGCGGCGAGCTTACGCTGGGCGGCGATGATCGGCTGGATGGCCTTCTGAGCGTACTCGAGGGCGGCGATGAAGTCGGCTTCGGGCAGCTGGTCGGCCGAACCTTCGATCATCATCATGTCGTTCTCGTTGCCGACGTAGATGAGGTCCAGGTCGGACTCGTACTGCTGTTCGTGGGTCGGGTTGACGACGAACTGGCCGGCGACGCGACCGAGGCGGATACCCGCGATCGGTCCGTTCCAAGGAATGTCGGAGCAAAGGAGAGCGGCGGAAGCGCCGTTCACCATGAGCACGTCGGAGTCGTTGATTTGGTCAGCCGAGAGGAGGAGGCCGATCACCTGGACTTCGTTGAGGAAGCCTTCGGGGAAGAGCGGACGGAGGGGACGGTCGCAGAGGCGAGAGGTGAGGACTTCCTTGTCGGAAGGCTTGCCTTCGCGACGGAAGTAACCGCCCGGGAAACGGCCGGCCGCCGCGAACTTCTCGCGGTAGTCGACGGTCAGGGGGAAGAAGTCCTGGTCGGGGGAGCGCAGTTCTTCGGCGGCGGTAGCCGACACGAAGAGCGTGGTCTCGCCCTTGCTGATGGTGACCGCGCCATTGGCGAGGCGGGCGATGGAGCCCGTGTTGATCGTGATACCGAGTTCTTCGATGGTCACGGAGTGTTTCTGTTTCATGTGTGTTTTTGCTTGGTGCTTTGTGTCGGGCGGGATTGCTCGACGGGTTGTTGGTTTGGGTGGGTGAAAAGCGGACGTCCCAGCCTAGGCTGGGACGCTCGGTGAACAAAGGCGCCCGGAGGCGCCGTTCACTTGCGAAGGTTGAGCTTGGCCAGGAGCGCGTTGTAGCGGTCCAGGTCAGACGACTTAAGGTACGCGAGGAGCTTGCGACGACGGTTCGTCAGCATGATCAGGCCGCGACGGGAGTGGAAATCCTTGCGGTGGGTGCGCAGGTGCTCGGTCAGGTGGGTGACGCGGGCCGAGATCAGGGCGACCTGGACTTCAGGGGAGCCGGTATCCTTGGCATCCTGCTGGTGCTTCTTGATGACTTCAGACTTATTGACGGACATGGTGGTGGTTAGTTTTGGGTTGATGATGGCCGACTTGGGAGAGATTCCCGAAAGCCCCGCCGTTTAGCCGGGCTCTCCGTCTGGAATAGGCTTTCGCCTACCGACCAGCGTGAGAAGGGCTCCGCCCCTCTCCCTAACGAAGATGACCCATGGAAATGACGAACCGAAAGGGGGGAAGCAAGACGGAACTGCCCGTCCGCGACCCCGTTTAGACAGGAAATATAAGCCTGTTTTCCGTCAGTTAGGCAGGTCCAGCCAGTAGACGTCTTCCTGATTCCGCCGGATCGCCGGAAAAAGCCAGCCGCGGGGCTCCGGGATGATCTCATGAAGGTCGAAGACCTGGACCGACTTCGGTAGCGGCTCGAAGAACAGGGTGAACTGATAGGGGCGACCGAAGGGTACCGGCATCCAATCCGGATAGAGGGAGATGTTCTCCCAGCCGACCATCGAGCTCGTGTGGGGCGAATCACGGTCCAGCAGGAACGTGCTCTGCCAGATACGCAGGGAGTGGGAGTAATGCGGAGCACAGCGCACGTGCACGACGACAGGATCCAACGGGCGGACTTCCACCTCGATCTCAACCTCAGGGAGGACGATAAGCGCAGGCGAATGGGGAGACGGACTCATCGGTACCATCATGATACCCCGCGGAGCCTGGACGGCAAGGCGCGGCCGATTAGTCCGTTGACTCCCCTGCCCCGCCAGAGCGTCATAGCGGGCATGGAATCAGGCTCTGAAGACCTACCCCGCCTCACCGGCGCCGAACGCAGCAAACTGCGCAGCCTCGCCCAGACGCTCGACCCGAAGGTGTTCGTTGGCAAGGCCGGCGTGAACACGGGCATCGCCAACCTCCTCGCCGAAGCCTTCCGCAACGCCGACCTAGTCAAGATCCGCTTCACCGCCGAACGCGAAGAGATGGACAAGCAGGCTCAGGAACTGGCCAAGCTCACCGAAAGCGAAGTCATCGGCAGCGTTGGCCGCACGGCGACGTTCTTCAAGCTCGGCTCCGACGCCGAATAACCGATGGACGCCTCGCTGTTTCAGTCACGGCACGAGGCATTCATCGAGCAGGCGGAATCCTCACTCCGCCTTCTGACGCCGGCCTCCACGACCCGCCCGGAACGGCTCCACGAAGCGATGCGCTACTCGCTCGAAGCCGGAGGCAAGCGCCTACGGCCAGTCCTCTGCCTCGCCTCCGCCGCCGCCTTCGCCCCTCAGGCCGACGCCGCCCACGCCGCGACGGCACTGGAGTGCATCCACACCTATTCACTCATCCATGACGACCTGCCCTGCATGGATGACTCCGACCTGCGCCGCGGCCGCCCTTCCTGCCACAAGTCCTTCGACGAGGCCACCGCCCTGCTCGCGGGCGACGCGCTGCAGCCTCTGGCCTTCGAACTCCTCGCCACTGGCTACGCTTCCAGGCCAACCCTCGCTACCGCTCTCGTGCGCGAACTCGCCCTGGCCGCAGGCTCCAAGTTACTCGTCGGCGGACAGACCGAAGACATGGACGGGCAAGAGAATGACGCGGACCGGATTGAATTCATCCTGCTCGGCAAGACGGCCGCGATGCTCAGCGCTTCGTTCGCAATGGGCGCAATGGTAGGTGGCGCCTCCGCGGTCGACGTCGAACACTTCCGCCTCGCCGGACGCGCCTCCGGTATCGCCTTCCAACTCGTCGACGACCTGCTCGACCTCACCGCTGACGCCGACCAGCTCGGGAAGCCTGTCGGAGCCGATGCCGAGAACGGTAAATCAACCTATGTGGACATGCATGGTATCGGCGCGACGAAAGAGCGCATCGAGGCGCTGACCATCGAGACCGTCGGTCACCTTCGCGCAACCAAGGGCGACACCGCCTTCCTCGTCGAACTGGTCCGCCGGATGTCCGCCCGCCGCACCTAATCAGTCGTCGAGGCGACGGCCGCCGGAAGGCAGCTGATCAGGCAAGAAAGCGTAATAGGTGCCGATCCAAAGGCGCCAGGAGAATGCATGGATGAGCGGCGGCACCAGAAAGATTGCCCCGACCGCGAGGCGAATCGCCCAGACCGAGCCGATCCATTCCAGACGTTGGGCCAGCAGCACCAACGGCAGTACGCCAAAGGCAGTGAGCCCGTAGTTCCAGACAATGGCGCCGAGGAAGAAGCCTTCCTTACGTCGCAGCGCCATGCCGCAGCCGGAACAGTGAGCCGGCGTATCCCACAGGCGCGCGAGCCAGCCCGTGCAATCGGCCGAGCCACGGACCTTCGCGCTGCAATCCGGACAGCGGCCGCAGGCCGACTTCCAGAAGATGTCCGAGCGAAACTGCATAAAGTCAGGCTATCCGCGGCGATGGTGTAAGCAAGCCAAGCAAAAGGCCGGCCACCTTACGGCAGCCGGCCTTGATAGTCAAACTCAGCGGAACTTACTCGGCGGCGGTCTCACCCACCTGGAAGCGGGTGAAACGAACGATCGAGACTTCCTCGCCGACCTTGATCTTAGCGGCGGCGATGAGGTCCTGGATCTTCTGGTCGGGATCGCGAAAGTAAGCCTGTTCAAGGAGGCAGGATTCGGCGAAGAACTTGTCCACGCGGCCGGAAATGATCTTCTCCATGTTAGCGAGCTGACCCTTCTTGCGGCCTTCGGCGGCCACGATCTGCTTCTCACCCACGGCGATACGCTTCTCGAGTTCAGCGATAGCTTCGGCGTCGTTCGCGGCCTTCTGCTCGATGAGCTGGCCCTTGTAGTCCTCGACGATGCGCTTGGCTTCGTCGATGGCCTTGTCGGCTTCGGACTTCGTGAACTCGGTGGCGATTTCGCGCTCCTTGGCGACGACGTCAGCGGAGACGTCTTCGCGGCGGACGAAACGGGCGTTATTGGCGACAACCTGCATTGCGAGTTGGCGGGCCAGTTCGGCGACTTCCGGGTTAGCGGCGGCAGCCTGGGTCTTCAGGCCCAGTTCGAGGAGGACAGCGATCTTCGCGCCCGTGTGGACGTAAGCGGAAACGCGACCCACGCCGGTGGCTTCGAACTTCAGGACGCGGGAGACCTTGAGGTTCTCACCGATCTTGAGCACCTGATCGTTCAGGTAGTCGTTCACCTTGCGGGCCTTGTCGGCGTGGTAAGGCTGATCGAGGAAACCATCGACGCCCGTGGCGGCAGCCTGTCCCACGAGTTCCTTGGCGAGAGCGATGAAGTTCTCGTTCTTGGCGACGAAGTCGGTTTCGCAGTTCAGTTCGAGGAGCGTCGAGGCGCGACCGTCGGCGGAGACCTGGACGGCGAGGATACCCTCGCTGGCCTTACGGTCTGCCTTCTTGTTACGCGTGGCGACTCCCTTGATGCGGAGAATTTCGACGGCCTTCTCCATGTCGGCGTTGGCCTCAACAAGGGCTTTCTTGCAATCCATCAGACCCGCACCAGTACGCTGGCGCAGATCGTTGACCGTCTGAGCGGTGATCGCGGACATGGTCGGATTACTTGGACTTACGAGGGCTGGGGCGCTTCGCAGGAGCGGCGCCTTCGACGGCGTCGGAACCTTCGTTGGCCTTGAGTAGCTCTTCAGAAATCTGGACTTCAGGCTGGACAGACTCGCCGGTGTTCTGGCGGGCGACCGGGGTCACGGTCTTGCGATCCTGGGCCACGGCCTTGCGGCGCGCGAGACCGTTCTGGACGGCCTGGGTAAGGACTTCGACCACGAGACGGATGGACTTCGCGGCGTCGTCGTTGCCCGGGACGGGGAACTTGAGGAGGGTTGGGTCGGAGTTCGAGTCGCAGAGGCCGATCACGGGGATACCGAGGCGGACGGCTTCGTTGACGGCGATTTCTTCGAGCTTGGTATCGATGACAATCATCGCGGTCGGGAGTTCGCGGTATTCGAGAAGGCCTTCGAAGTTACGGTTCATACGCGACATCTCGCGCTTCACGGCGGCGGCTTCCTTCTTGTGCATCTTGGCGAGGGAACCGTCCTGCTCCATGCGGAGGTAGGTGCGGTACTTGTCGAGGGAGCGCTTGATGGTGGCGAAGTTGGTCAGCGTACCACCGAGCCAGCGGTTCACGGCGAAGGGCATGCCGGTCGACTTAGCGGCCTGGCGCACGACTTCCTGCGCCTGCGGCTTGGTGGCGACGAAGAGCACTTCCTTGCCCTTGGCAGCGGTGTCCTCGATGAAGGCGGCGGCGGCGGCGAGGCACGCGTGCGTCTTCTCAAGATCGATAATCGAAACACCGTTGCGGTGATCGAAGATGTACGGACGGCTGCGGGGATTCCAGCGACGGGTCTGGTGTCCGAAGTGGACGCCGGCATCGAGGAGGTCTTTGACTGTGATGTTCATATTTTTGGCTCCGTATCCCTTTTCCTGCAGAAGGAGGGGACATTGGATCTGGGGGACTGACTGGTTTTTTGTTTTATGTCCGAAGCAATCTGCGGTCGCTTCAAACGGTGGAAAGTGGGTTCAAACACCCCTGCCCGCCCGGTGCAAGCGGGAAAATCAGCCCAAAGGGGCTCCTTTGGAACTGACAGACCTCCCCGCCCTCCGCACGGTCGGCGCAACGCGATGTCTTGGGCCTACCGGATACTCTTCCCGCTGCTGCTGATCCCGGCCCTCCCATACTATATCTGGCGGATGCTCCGCCGAGGCGGTTATGGCACGGGTTTCAGCCAAAGACTGGGCTTTTTCCCGAAAGTAGGCGCTAAGACCCCCGGAAAGCTTCGTTATTGGATCCAGGCGGTCTCGGTGGGTGAAATGGAGGCTATCGGTCCCCTGCTCCGCCAACTCAAGGCCACCGGTAAGGCCGAAATCATCCTGACGACCACCACCAGCACGGGCTTCCGGCTGGCCCGGGATCGCTACGCCGATGTCGCCGACCGCATCGGCATCTTCCCCACCGACCTCTGGCCCTGTAGCGCCCTCGCCTGGACTCGCATCCAGCCGGACGCCGTCGTCCTCGTCGAAGGCGAGCTCTGGCCCGAGCATCTCGCTCAGGCCCGTGCCCGCGGTATTCCAGCTTATTTGGTCAACGGCCGCATCTCCGACAAGTCCTTCGCCCGCCACCAGCGCTTCCCTCGGCTCTCCGCCTACGTGCTCGGCCATTTCCGGAAGATGGCCGCTGGCAGCGAGGAAGACGTGCGCCGCTTCCGTGAACTCGGTTTCGCCGCAACGCTTACGGGCAATATCAAATTCGACGTCGCCAGCGATGCGCCGATGTCCGCTGCCGAACGCGTTCAGCTCCGCGCCGAACTCGGCTTCGGCACCGACCCTCGCACAGTGGTGCTGCTCGGCTCGTCCACTTGGAAAGCCGAAGAGACGCTAATCATCCGCTGCGTGCGAGAGCTGCGCGCCACCGGTCTAGATGTCCGTCTTCTGCTCGTCCCTCGCCACTCCGAACGCCGCGCCGAAGTCGCCGCGGAAGCCAGCGCCAGCGGGCTTGCGTGGCACCAGCGCTCCACCGGCGGCGCCGTCGCGCCCGCCGATACGTTGATTCACCTCGCCGACACCACCGGCGAACTGCGCCGACTCACCTGCGCGGCGGACCTCGCCTTCTGCGGTAAGAGCCTACCCCCGCACGAAGGCGGCCAGACCCCCGTCGAGTGTGCCGCCGCCGGCGTCGCCATCGTCTACGGACCGCATATGTCCAACTTCCGCGATATCTGCCGCGGACTCGAGCAGGCGAAGGCGGCGATCAAGGCCAAGGACTCTTCCGAACTGACCGCCCAGCTCGCCCGACTCGCCCAAGCCGCCGCCGAACGCGTCGAGATGGGCCGTAACGGCGCGGCCTGGCATCAGGGCAACCGTGGCGCGACCGAGCGCACGCTGGCCTGGCTGCAGGATAATCAGTCGGCCCGATAAGCCTCGCGCAGACGACGCGCTTCCTCGCGCAGTTCGCCCCCGAGGATGATTTCGCGCGCCCGCTGGGCGCCTGCCGCCGGATCCGTCGCCTTGCCCGCGACCCACAACGACGCACCGGCGCTGAGGCACAGCGTGTCCATGAGGCCGTCGGAAACTCCACCGACCAGTAAGTCGCTGAACATCGCGATATTCTCTTCGGGCGTACCGCCGCGCAGGTCCGCGACCGTGCAGGTCTTGAAACCGAAATCACCGGGTAACCAGACGGCGTCGACGGAGGCGAGTTCGCCGCAGCCGCGCACCCGCACTTCACCAGCCGTGGTAATCTCATCCATACCACCGCCCGCGCGGGAATGCGTCACCACGCCGCGTTTCACGCCGAGTTCGCCGAGCGTGGCCGCGAGCGGCTCGACCCAGCGTTCATCGTAGACGCCAATGACCATGTGCGCCGGCTGAGCCGGATTAATGAGAGGGCCGAGGACGTTGAAGACGGTCTTCGTGCCGCTTTCGGCGATCTTCTTGCGGACGCCGAGGACGGCCTTGAAGGCTGGATGGAACGCCGGGGCGTAGAGGTAACAGAAGTTTGCCTGGACGAGGCCGCGGAGCAGCTGCGCGTCCGTGGCCTCGAGGGCCACGCCGAGTCCGGCCAGAAAATCCGCGCTGCCCGACTTCGAAGTGATCGAACGGTTGCCATGTTTGAGCACCGGCACACCGGCGGCGGCCACGATGAGTGCGCTCGCCGACGAGATATTGAAACTGCCGGAGCGGTCGCCGCCCGTGCCCACGATATCGATGCCCTTCGCCGGCCAGTCACCGAAATCAGTGCGACGCGCGAGCGCCCGGTAGGTCTTAGCGAAGCCGGTGACTTCGGCGGCGGTCTCGCCCTTGAGCGCCAGCGCAAGCAAGAAGGACTCCTTGGCCACGTCCGCGACCTGTGCGTCCGCCATCGCCGAAGCCGCAGCGGCGGCTTCGTCCGGAGCGAGGTCGCGTCCGGCCGTCAGCGCGGCAGTCAGGGCAGAAAGGTCCGTAGCCATGCCGGATTAGCCACGTTCAGGGCGGGCGGGACAAGGGCATTTTCGCCACAAGGGGTTTGCAACGGGGGAAAAGCACCTAATGATAGACCCTATGGACGATGGCGACCACCCCCAGGGCGACTTCGACGGTTCCGGCAACGCCTCTTGGGGCGAATCCGACTGGGCTGGCTACCTCCAGCGCAACGACCTCGAGGTCGGCCGCTTCCTTTCCTACTACACCGAGGTCAAGGACCTGCCTGACCGTCTCGACATCAGCGCCCGCCGCATGGGGTGGGAAAACGCCGACTGGGCGCCCGGCGACGGCCCGGAGGAAGTGAACGACGCGGATGAAGAAGGCCCCGACCTACCCTACTGCATCCACCAGCACCCGGTCTACGTGGTGTCTCGCGCGCTCTGCTTGCAGCTCACGCATTCCTTCCATCGCCTGTGTACCGTCGCCGGCCCGCAGATCACCGCAGTCGATTCGGCCAACATCATGCTGTCCTTCTGGGATGCGCAGCACCAGATGGTGATGGCGATCAACGCCACCGACACGGGCGACCTGCCCCTCGCACTCGTGCACATGAAGCGTGCGCTGGCCGCCATCAACTATTCGATCGGCCTGACCGCGAGCATCCCGAGCGGTGCCCGCCTCTCCGCCGCCGAAACCGCCCAGGATATCGAGTCGACGCTGTTCGACCTCCGCGAAATCTGCCTCCGCGTGATGGCCGACTGTCGCTGGGACGGAAAGAAGAAGTAAGGCCTCAGGCCTCGCCCTTTTTGTCCTTAGCCATGAACTGGATGAGGCGGTCGCTGAATTCCTTGGCGGAATCGTGACCCATCACGCGCAGGGCCTGCACCATGGCGGCGACCTCGACGAGGCGGGCCATGTCACGCCCCGGGCGGACCGGAATCGTCATGTGCGGCACCTTGCGGCCAAGAATCTCGAAGGTCTCAACCTCCAGGCCCGAACGTTCTTCGTCCATGCCCGGCTGCCAGAGTACAAAGGTGACCACGAGGTCGACGCGCTTCTCGCGGCGGACGGAACGGATACCAAAAATCGAAGCGACGTTGATGATGCCGATGCCCCGGCACTCCATGTAGCCGCGGTTAAGCTCCTTGGAAGTACCCTGTAGCTCGCGGTCGCCGATGAGCGTCACGATGACGAAGTCGTCGGCGACGAGGGAGTGGCCACGCTCGATGAGAGCCAGGGCGCATTCGCTCTTACCGACGCCTGAGGCACCGCGGAGCAGCACGCCGACGCCCTTGATGTCGACCAAGGTAGCGTGAAGGTTAGTCCGCGGAGCGAACTTCTCCTCGAGGAGCACCGTAGCCTCGGCCGAGAAGTCCTTGGACTTGAGCTGCGTGCGGATGAGCGGGACGCAATGGCGGTTGGCGATACGCAGCAGGAGGTCATCGACCGGCAGCCCGCGCGAGACGACCACGGCTGGGATCTTCCGCGAAAAGACGTCGTCCAGCAGCTTCTCGCGCAAGGGTGCGGTCTGGTCGGAAAGGTAGGCCATCTCACCGGCGCCGAACAGCTGCAGGCGCTTGTTGGCAAACTCCTTGAAGTAGCCCGTGACCGCCAAGGCGGGACGGTTTAGCGACTTTTCAGAGATCATATTATCGAGGCCCTGTTCGCCCGCGAGGAGCTCCATCTGGAGCATGTCCTTGAAGGATTCGAAGAACTCGCGGACGGAAACGGATTCCGGGCGAGTATCGGGAGCGGGTTCGTACATGGCGTCAGAGTTTGAAGCTTTCGCCGAGGTAGTGGCGACGGCTCTCGGGATTATTGACGATCTCCGAGGGAGTGCCAGACACAAGCACGCGCCCTTGGTGAATCAGATAGGCCCGATCCACAATCGAAAGGGTCTCGCGCACGTTATGGTCGGTGATCAGGATACCGATACCGCGGGCCCTCAGTTTGCGAATAATCGACTGGACCTCGGCGACCGAGATTGGGTCGACGCCGCTGAAGGGCTCGTCCATCAGGAGGAAACGCGGATTCGTTGCGAGGGCGCGGGCAATCTCCAACCGGCGACGTTCGCCACCGGAAAGGGTGAAGGCGGGTTGGCGCGCCAACTTCTCCAGGCCGAGTTCAGTGAGCTGCTGGGCGGTGCGATCGCGGCGTTCGCGCTCGTTGAGGTTCAGGGTCTCGACGACGGCCATCACGTTTTCCCAGACGGTGAGCTTACGGAAGATGGAAGCCTCCTGCGGAAGATAGCCGACGCCATTGCGCGCGCGCTGCCACATGGGCATGGCGGTGACGTTACGTCCGTCGAGGAAGACGCGGCCATGAGTGGCCGGAACCAGGCCGACCACCATGTAGAAGGTGGTCGTCTTACCGGCGCCGTTAGGTCCGAGCAGACCGACAATCTCACCCGCGTGCAGCGACAAGCTGACGTCTTGGACGGCAACCTTGGCGTCGTAATGCTTAGCCAGAGCCTGTGCCCGGATGACGCCCTTCTCACTCGTTTCGGCCATGTTGACAGGAGGAAGCGGTCAGCGTCCGTTGTCGAGGTTTTTGACCTCCGGCAAGGTGAAGTCGCGGCCGAGGAAGATCTTTGGCCGGACCACCTGTCCGGGGTTGGTATCATCCGGTGCGGAGTCCATCCGCCAGCCCTTGGTGCGCATATCATACGTGACCTCCTTGGCCGGCACGCCTTCGATACCCAGCCTGTCGATGATGCGGGCGTCGCCATTGAGTCGCGCGATACCCTTCTCCGGCTGCATCTCCAGGGTGCGACCTTTGGCCGTCGTGCCGCCCGCGACGACAACGACGTTACCGCGGCCGATGATCTGACGGGCCACGAGATGGCCAGCCTTGTCCGGGGACGCCATGCCTTCAAGCAGATCGCAGGTGGCGTCGGTGCCATCGGAATCCATCGCCACGGAACCGCGGAGGAAGAACTTGGTGAGCTCGGGAGTCGTGAGCACCTCATGGGCGTCGGCAATGAACTCCACATTCTTGCCGCCGGTCGAGGTCAGGAAAAGATGCGGGCGGGTCGCCCCCGAGCCGCCGGACATAGTAAGCAAGCGGGGCCGACCGGCCAAGGCGTCCTTGGTGAGCACTTCCTCGATCTGGACGGCCGGCGTGAGGTCGATCCGTTCGGCGGCACAGCGCAGGCCGGGCTGCACATAACGGACGTTGCCAGACAGGATCGCCTTATTGAGTTCATACTCCGAAGATTTCTTCGTCTTGGGCGTCGCGAACGCCACCATCTGATCCGACTCGGTGGTGACCGTGCCAGCGATATAACGGACCGCCCCCATCATCTCGACTTGCATGGCACCGTCTTCGGTAACGACCACGATCTGATTGGCTTCAGCCAGTCCAGGCGCCCCGCCGAGTTCGGCCGCGGGCAGACGGATGGCGGCACGGATACCAGGACCGGAACGGATCTCGATGCGATCCTTGAGCGCATCGGTGCGAATTGAGAAGCCAGCCGCCTCGAGGCCACGGGCTTCGCGGAGACGCGGGAGTTCTTCAAGGTCGAGAATCCGCTTCGCACGATCCCAACGGGCCTTACCCGACTCGAACAGATTACCCTCCAGACGGCCCTTCACGCCACCTTCGGCCACGAGCAGGCTCGTGCCGTCGCGACCTTCGGTGGCCACCAGCCGGCGGGCGGTTAGATTGGATTGGGCGGAGAGGAACGAGGCATTGTCCTGGACTTCGACCTGCGAATTACCCGTGGCGGCGTCGCGGCGGATCGTGACGAGTTCACCGGCGAGATCGGCCGGCTCCTGCTGCTTGCGTTGGACATGCAGAGTCACCTGCTTGCCATCGCCAGCGAAGAGCTGCGTCAGACCGAGTTTCGGCTGATGACGCAGGCGCTGGGCGGTGGCCTTCAGTTCAGGCTCCTCGAGTTCGACATGGCCGATGAGTTCGGCGGAATCGTCCCTGGGATCGAAATTCGCGCTGTCGCCGCGCAACGTCTGCTTATCCAGCACCCGAACCACGCGGCCAGACGCCACGACGGAGCGGCAGGTGGCGTCGCCACCGGGTCCGTCGCTGACGAGGCATTCGAGTCGCTCACAGGTAGTACGCTCGCCGAAACGTTCGGCAACCACGCCGCCCTGGAAGACCATGAGCGTGCCACCTTCGACCGGAGAGGCGTCCATGCGCGGAGCGCGAAGTCGCAGGCGCTTGGACAGCGGCTTGGCCAGATCGAGTTCAGCTACGACATCGGCGAGAATTGCGAAGCTGTCGCCCTTGGGCGTCGAGCGCCAGCTCCAGCCCTTGCCGGTCAGGTTAAATGCCGGAGAGGAAGATTGGACGACACCATTACCCTGCGCGGCGCGACGGGCCGGGGTCATTGTGCCGTTCGGGCTCGTGAAGACGGCCCAAGGCTTACCGCCCCGGAGCGACTGCACCTTAATAACGT
Organism: Opitutus sp. GAS368; assembly: GCA_945906115.1. Taxonomy (GTDB): domain Bacteria; phylum Verrucomicrobiota; class Verrucomicrobiia; order Opitutales; family UBA953; genus UBA953. The sequence goes on along the minus strand of CAMDQP010000007.1, from coordinate 10,444 downwards.
CCATATCCCAGACGCCGGCCTCCGCGGCTGGACGCATGACCACGGCGGTCGCTTCCCAGATTTTCTCCGCCTTCTCATCCTCCGAGAAACCTGCAAAGGAACCGCCGAGGACATTACGGAAGGAGACGTCTTTCTGCTGCGCCATGGCTCCCACGGCCAGGAAGAGGCAGAGATGGAAGGCTCGCATGGCCTTATGACATCCAGCGGCGAGGGCTAATCAAGCGATTATGCCTTGGGTGCCCGCGGAAACGGCCGATCCGACACGAAGGCGGGCATTTCGGCGGAAGCCAGGACCTCGCCGACCGCGAGCGGATATCCCGCCAGGAATTCGCCGGCCGGAAGCATCTTGCCACCCGGACGTTGCAGCTGCGTGACGACCAGGACACCCTGTCCGCACGCAATCCGCACACCAAGGCGATCGGCCGCGACGATGGTACCAGGCGCGGTGACAGCCGCCGCTTCCTCGACCGTGGCGGCGCCGACCTTGATCAAGGCGGCGCGGTGATCGAACGTGGAACCCGGCCAGCCCTCGACGGAAAGGATGCGCTGACGCAGGATGTCCGCAGGCTGGCGAAAATCCAACGGGGCGTCGGCACGCGTCAGGCGCCGAGCGTAGGTGACCTTGGCCTCGTCTTGCGAAACGGCGACGGAGGTCGCGGCGAGCACGGCCGGCAATGCGGCGGTGGCGAGTTCGCCGGCAATGACACCGAGGCGGGCGCGGAGCGCCGCCCTGCCCTCACCAGGCTGAATCTTGGTCCGAGCCACGGCATGGATGGGGCCGGCATCGAGTTTGCGCACCACCTGCTGCATCGAGACGCCAGTCTCAGCCAGGCTGAGTGCCAAGGCGCCTTCGACGGGCGTGGCGCCGCGCAGTTCCGGCAGCAGCGAGCCATGAAAATTGACGAAACCCAGACGCGGTGCCGCGAGGAAATCTTCCTTCAGCAGCTGACCGTAGGCCATCACCACGCCGAGATCGGCCCGCAACGAGACGAGGTGCGCCGCATCGGCGGCTTCGAGCTTCTCTGGCTGCAGGAGCGTCAGGCCTTCGGCGCGCGCCCAGGCCGCGACGGGATTGGGGCGAACCTCCTGGCCACGCCCAGCGGGACGGTCCGGTTGCGAATACACGGCCACCACCTCGGTGTCGGGCAAGGCGCGGGCCGCGGCGAAAGCCGGGAGCGCAATCTCATCCGAACCGAGTAGGACCAATCTCCGCGGCATGCGTTACTTGCGGGCTTGGCGCGCGGCGCGTCCCTTCAGCGAACGCGGCTTGTCCCAGCGGGTGAAGGATTTCTTGCGGACCGGAGCGTTTTTGCTGCGCGGATTCTTGGACTTGCCGAGACGCGGACCAGACGGACCAATCGCCTTTTTCGGAGCGGCTGCGATGACGGCCTTGCCGGCCACCTTGGCGAGCGGCTTGCGCACTTCGCCTTCGATTTCGGTCATTGGGGAACCCGCCGCGGCACCAGGACCACCGGCGCGACGACCAGTCTGCTTGGGCTTGCCGACGATGTCTAGGTAGAGCGGGACGCCTGAGAGGTCGAAGCTCTCGTGCACGCCCTTAACGAGGAATCGCTGGTAGGCGTCCTCGAGGCGTTCCTCGGAATTACAGAAGAGACGGAAACGGATGGGACGCTTCGAGACCTGCGTCACGTAGTAGCACTTGAAGCGCTTGCCGGAGACCATGCGCGGGGGGCGCTTAATCATCAGGTCCTGGACGACGCGGTTGAGGCGGCCAGTGGAGATCGCTGTACCGGCGCGGACGAAGACGCCTTCGGCGGCGTCGAGCATGTCTTCGGCGCGGAGGCCGGTCTGGGCGGAGACGAACAGGACCGGAGGCTCCGGCAGGAAGAAGAGTTCGCGGCGGATGGCCGAGCGGAACTTGGCGCGAAACTCTTCCTCGTCCTCAAAGCCATCGATATTCTTATCGCGGAAGGCCTTCTTCGCGAGGTCCCACTTATTGACCACGAGGACGAGGCCACAACCGAGGAGCGCAAGCTCACCGGCGAGCTGCTTATCGATACGAGTCACGCCTTGGCCAGCATCCAGCACGAGGAAGACCACATCCGTCTCGGCGAGGATCTCGTCGGAACGGACCTGCGAGAAGAAATCAAGGGTGTCGCGTTTGTTGGCGGTGCGACGACCAGCGGTGTCGACGAGCGAGAACTTAGCCTGCGAGCCGTCGGCCTTGGTGCGGGAAAGCCCGGCGCGGACGGGGTCGCGCGTCGTACCGGCGACTTCGCTGACAATCAGGCGGGAGGCGCCGAGGAGGCGGTTGCCGAGCGAGCTCTTCCCGACGTTCGGGCGACCGGCCAGGGCGAGGCGAATCGGACGGGGGCCTTCTTCGCGCGGGGTCGTCGGCTCAGGGCCGAGCAATTTAATGATGAGCGCCTGCAGCTGCGGGATGCCGCGGCCATGTTCGGCAGAGATGAGCAGCGGCTCGCCGAAACCGAGGGCGAAGAATTCGGACATCAGGCCGTCGCGCTCTTCGGTGTCGGCCTTGTTGGCGACGACGACGACCTTCTTGCCGGCCTGACGCAGCATGGCGGCGACTTCGAGGTCGAGGGCGGTGCAGCCTTCAAAAGCGTCAACGACGAGGAGAACGAGCGCGGCGGCGGCGAGGGCGAAATCGACCTGCTCTTCCACGGCGTCAGCGATGAGCTTAGGCGTCAGCTCGGCCCGATACAGGCCGATACCGCCGGTATCCATCAGGGTATAGCGACCTTCAAAGATGTCGGACGTAATGAGGTCGCGCGTGACCCCCGGCTGATCATGCACGATCGAGATACGGCGGCCTACCAGACGGTTGAAGAGACGGCTCTTACCAACGTTGGGCCGTCCCACGATGGCTACTGCGCGCGAAATTTCTGTGTTCCGTTCCATGGGGCGACAGTCAGGGCTACCTGCCCGCCTAGCAAGCAAGGATGCGTCAGCGACGCGGGATGGTGTCTAGGAAGCGGGCGATTCGCTCACCCGCCTCATGGATTTTCTCGTAGCTGGTCGAGAACGACGCGCGGCAGAAACCCGCGCCGGCTTCGCCGAAGGCCGTACCCGGGACCATGGCCACCTTCTGCTGCTCGAGGAGCTTCTGGGCGAAAGTCATGGAGTCCATGCCGGTCGAGGTGATGTCCGGGAAGGCGTAGAAAGCGCCGCGCGGGAGGTGGCAAGGCAAGCCGAGCTCATTGAAACGGCGCACGATGTAGTCGCGGCGTTCGCGATACTTGTCGCGCATGTGGAGCATCGAATCGCGGCCATTACGAAGCGCCTCGACGGCGGCTTCCTGGCTCATGATGGGAGCGCACATGATGGCGTATTGGTGCACCTTGAGCATCCCGTCGATGATGGCAGCGGGGCCGCAGGCGTAGCCGATGCGGAAGCCGGTCATCGCAAAAGCCTTAGAGAAACCGTGGAGGAAGACCGTGCGTTCGCGCATGCCGGGCAGCGAAGCGATGGAGACGTGGTCGCCTTCGAACGTCAGCTCGGAGTAGATCTCGTCGGAAGCGACCAGGAGATCCTTCTCGATGGCGAACTTGGCGATGGCCTCGAGCTTGGAGCGGTCGGCGGTACCGCCGGTCGGGTTCGTCGGGAAGTTCAGAATGAGCAACTTGCAACCCGGTTGCCAGGCGGCGCGGAGGGCGGCCGGATCAAGCGCAAACTGGTCGGCGGCCACAGTGCGAATCGGGATGGCTTCGGCGTGGCAGAGCGTGACGCTCGGCGCATAGCTCACATAGCAGGGCTCGTGGTAGAGCACCTTGTCGCCGGGGTTCAGGGTCGAGCGGAGCAGGATATCGAGGGCTTCGGAAACGCCGATGGTGCCGAGGATTTCGGTCTCGGGATCGTATTCCGGGCCGTAGTTTTTGGCGACGTAGCGGGAGATCTCCTCGCGGAATTGCTGAGTGCCGCGGTTATCCGTGTAGGACGTGCGGCCCTTCTCGAGGGAAGAAATCGCGGCCTCGCGAATATGGTAAGGCGTGACGAAGTCGGGTTCGCCGATGCCTAAGGACACAGCGTCCTTCATCTTGGACACGATGGCGAAGAAGTCACGGATACCCGATTTGGGCAAGGAGGCGACATGTCGCGCCACGAAACGGCCGGAAGAATCCATGATCAGGCTGGGCTCAAGGGCTGACCGAGGGCTGGTCGCGGCGGGAACCTTCGGCGTTTACGATGAAACCGTCCTTTTTGTAGGCGCGGAGGAAGAAGTGGGTCGAAGTACCCTGCACGCCGTCGATGCGGGCGAGGCGCTCATGGACGAAGCCGGCCACCTTGTAGAGGTTGTCAGCCGTGACGACGACGAGGAGGTCGTAGCCGCCGGACATGAGGTAGCAGCTCTCCACCTGTTCGAAGCTGGAAATACGTTCGGCGATGCCGTCGAAGCCGCCGATGCCTTCGGTGCGGATCTTGATTTCAATGACCGCGCGGACGCGGTGCTCGGACTCGTAGCTCGGGTTCAACACCGGGCGCATGCCCAGCAGGACGCCCTGCTGGCGCAAGGCGGCGAGCTCGCGGTCCACGGCTTCGGCGCCGAGGCCGAGGATCTTACCAATCTGGGCGGTGTCGAGGGCTTCCCCATCGAGGATGAGCTTGAGTACGGAGTTCATGGCGGAAAATTAGGACTGCTTGAACGCGCGACGGGCGCGGACGGCGGCGGCGAGACCGTCGAGGACCGGGATGGTCTCCTGGAAAGAGATACACGCATCGGTGATGCTGCAGCCATAGGTGGAGGCGTCATGGCCCTTCCATTCCTGGCGGCCTTCGACGAGGTGGCTTTCGACCATCACGCCAGCGATCACCTGCGAACCCGCGGCGACCTGGGCGGCGATGTCCGCGGCCACGAGCGGCTGACGGCGATGGTCCTTCGAGCTGTTGCCGTGCGAGCAATCGATGACGAGGCGGGAGGTGAGACCGGCCTTCTGGATACGGGCCGCAGCGTCGATGACGAATTCGGTGCCGTAATTAGGCCCGGTGCGGGAACCGCCGCGCAAGATGATGTGCGCGTCCGGATTACCCGAAGTCTGGAAGATGGCGACGATACCTTCCTTGGTGATGGACGGGAACCAGTGGGACGCACGAGCGGAGAGGCAGGCGTCGACGGCGACCTGAACGGAACCGTCGGTGCCATTCTTGAAGCCGACCGGCATGGAGAGACCGGAAGCGAGCTCGCGGTGAATCTGGCTCTCGGTCGTGCGGGCGCCGATGGCACCGTAAGAGACCAGGTCAGCCACATACTGGGGTGTGATCGGGTCGAGGAATTCGGTCGCAGACGGCAAGCCCATCTCGGTGATCTGCGCGAGGAGGCCGCGAGCGAGACGGAGGCCGTCGTTGATCCGGAAGGAGCCATCGACCTGCGGGTCGTTGATCAAACCCTTCCAGCCGACGGTGGTGCGAGGCTTCTCGAAATAGACGCGCATGACGACCAGGAGGTCGGCGGCATGCTTCTGGGCTTCCTTCTGGAGGAGGGCGGCGTACTCCAAGGCGGCCTTGGTGTCATGGACCGAACAGGGGCCGACGATGACCAACAGGCGGTCATCCTGGCCGGAAATGAGCTTGGCCGCGTCCTTCCGGGCGGTCGCCACGACCTCGGTGGCCTTCTCCGACGCAGGGAGCTCTTGGAGCACGAGCGCGGGAGTCAGCAGGGGGTGCTGGCTGCGAATGCGAAGATCGTCCGTATTGTGATACATCAGGTGAAGGGCCTTTCCCTTTGGGAAAAGGGGGTAAATGAAGGGGTCGGGAGGCCCGGTGTCAATGACGCGTCCCTGATTGACGCGAAGGGGTTTCAGTATCAAAACTGTCTCAAATCGGCATGCCCAAGCCTCTTCCCAGTGAATCGCCGGAGCAATCCGGAGCCTTCCGGGCCTTCATCGCCCAGCAAGGCCTGCGTGCCACGCGCCAACGCATGGCGGTCTTCGAGGGCGCGCGGACCATCCAAGGCCATTACACCGCTGAGGATCTCCTGAAGAAGGCCCGCTCCCTCGACCGTAGCGTTTCCCGCGCTACCATCTACCGCGCCATTCCCCTCCTCATCGGCAGCAGCGTGATTCGCGAAGTCGACGTCGGCCGCGATCACAAATACTACCTCGCGGAAGCCGGCAGCGCGACCTTCCGCGCCCAGCTCATCTGCGAAAGCTGCGAGACGATCGTCGAAGTCGAAGCCCCGTTCATGGAGTGGTACGGCAAGGCTGTCGCCGCCAAGCACGGCATGCGTCCCATCTCCCAGAAACTCCAGGTCACCGCGCTCTGCGAACGTTGCCAGAAGCGCAAGGCCGCCCGCCCATGATTCCCTATCCCTCCGCATCCGTCTTCCCTCCCCTGCCCCTCGGTGGCACGCCGCTGTCCGACCTGCAGAAGGAAGTCATCGCCCTCAAAAAGGCTAAGGACGCCATCATCCTCGCGCACAACTACCAGTGCGAGGACATCCAGAACGTCGCCGATTTCGTCGGCGATTCGCTCGGCCTCGCCTACAAGGCCGCCGAGGCGAAGCAGTCCACGATCGTTTTCTGCGGCGTGCATTTCATGGCCGAGACGGCCAAGATTGTGAATCCGACGCGCCGCGTGCTCCTGCCGGACATGAACGCCGGTTGCTCGCTGGCCGACTCCTGTCCCGCCTCGAAGCTCGCCGCCGCCAAAGCCGCGGACCCTTCCCTCTACGTCGTCGCGTACATCAATTGCAGTGCGGCGGTGAAAGCGCTCAGCGACGTCATCGTGACGAGCGGTAACGCCTCGAAAATCGTCAACCGCGTACCCGCCGATCGAAATATCCTCTTCGTACCGGACCAGAACCTCGGTCGCTGGGTCTCCAGCAAGACCGGTCGCTCAATGCAGCTCTGGCCGGGCAACTGCTACGCCCACGTGCAATTCACGCCGGGCGCCCTGCTCCGCACCAAGGCCGCGCACCCTGGCGCCCCCGTCGTAGCCCATCCGGAATGCACCGAAGCCGTCCGCGAGATGGCCGACATGGTCTGCTCGACCGAAATGATGGTCGGCTGGAGCAGGCAACAGACGGCCGATACAATCATCATTACCACGGAATCAGGGATGATTCACCGCCTCCGGAAGGAAGTACCCGGTAAAACGTTCGTGGCCGCGCCGACGGATCGTTGCTCCTGTAACGACTGCAAGTTCATGAAGATGAATACCCTACAAAAGGTCCGCGATTGCCTGCGCGACGGCTCGCCCGAGATCCTGATGGATGAAAGCGTGCGCGTCGCCGCCGAGATTCCGCTTCGCCGCATGCTCGAATGGAGCAGGTAAGGTCAAAGCGACCTTTCTTAGTAGTGAATCGGGGGTACAAAAAAACTTTTGCAAGAGTTTGACAAAGGAGATTATAATAAAACGTTGGTGGCATTCACACCGCTTCAAAAGTTGTCCCTGCCGCCATGGATAAAAACAAGCCCGCCCACTCCTACATGAAAATCGACCTAACTCCGACCGCCTTCACCTCAAAAGACGCCTACGTCCGCGCCGCCCTCTCCAAGGCCCGCGACCTCGCCGTGCAGACCTGGGAAGACGAACACAGCGAACGCCAGTCGCTGATCGAACGCGAAGTCGCCAGCCTCTCGAAGCCCGAGCTCGCCAAGCGCCTGATCAAGCTGCTCTCCCGCCCGAACCGCGCCCGCGCCCAGATTTCAGACAACATGCGCGCCAAGGCCCATAGCATGCGCAAGAAAGGCGCCCCGGTCCGCGAGATCGCCGCTGAGCTCGGTATCTCGATTCCGTCGGTCTACAACATCACCAAGGACTAACCTTGCCCGCCGTTCCCGCCTCGCCGAAGGTATCGGCGATGCAGGAATGGAATCGTGGCGAGCCGTCGAAAGCCCCCGCCCGCGCGCCCTTGGCCCGCGGTGGGAAGCTCGATGCGCCCCACCTCATCGCGGCCTACCGGGCCGGGATCTTCCCGTGGTATTCCACGGGTGAGCCCGTGAAGTGGTGGTGTCCGGACCCGCGCTTCGTGATGCGGCCAGCCGACTTCCGCCTGACGGACAGCTTGAAGAAGACCATGCGCAAGAAGGGCTGGTCGGTCACCTTCGATCAGCAGTTCGAGACGGTGATGCGTCGCTGCTCCGAAGTCCCCCGACCTGGCCAAAATGGCACTTGGATCACGGAGGAGATGATCGCGGCCTACTGCGAACTCCACCGCCTCGGCATCGCGCATAGCGTCGAAGTCAGCTGGGAAGGCCAGCTCGTCGGTGGGCTGTATGGCGTCGCCCTCGGCCGTCTCTTCCATGGCGAATCGATGTTCCACCTGAAAGCCGACGCCTCGAAGGTCGGCTTCGCGACGCTCGTCGCCCGCCTCACCGCCTGTGGCTACTTCCTCATCGACTGCCAGATGCCCACGCCACACCTCGCCAGCCTCGGGGCCTTCAACGTCGACCGCGCCGAATTCCTCGAAGTGGTGAAATTGTTCCGCGACCAGCCGCCCGCGGGCGACGCGTTCGCGGCTATTCCGGCTTCGGACGCGACTTAAGCAGCGCGCGGGCTTCCCGCTCGTAGACGCGCTCGACGATGACGCAGAGCTGCTGCAGCGAACGTCCGTCGGTATACACGGCGATGCCGGCCTTCATGTAGGCCTGCTCGCGCTTCTTCATCAGGTCCCGGATCTTGGCCTCCGGGTCGTCGCCCTTGAGGAGCGGCCGACGCGAATTGCCCGCGGTGCGACGCAAGATGGTGTCGACCGATGCGAAGAGCGTGACGACGATGCCCTTGGAGCGGACGAGCTCGCCCATGCCGGGAGGCACGACCAGGCCGCCGCCACAAGCGATGACGGCACCGTTCGGAGGCAGCAGGCCTTCGACGACCTGGCGTTCGAGGGCGCGGAAATGATCTTCACCATGTTCGGCGAAGATATCGGCAATCGAAACACCAGCTAGTTTCTCGACCAGTTCGTCGGTGTCGTAGAAACGGCGGCGCCAACGCCTGGCCAGCTGGCGTCCGAGCGCGGACTTCCCCGTGCCCATGAATCCGGCGAGAATCAGGTTGGGAGAGTCTTCCTTGTTCGCGACGGGCGCCATGGAGACATAGCAATCCCCCACCCGCCTCTCGGCAAGCGACAAGCGTCTGGGGAGATTACTTGGCCGAAAGGGCGTCGAGCGCGGCCTTCGCCTTGGGCGCGATGCGTTCGGAAAGCCCCTGCGAGGCTTCCGTCAACGCGGCACGGTCGGCTTCGGTGAACAAACGGGGCACGGCGGCCCAGGCGGCTTCCGTCAACTCGTTGGCCGGGCCCTTAAGCAAAGGGAGCATCGATGCCTTGATGGCGAGACGACTCTTGCCGTTGCTATTGACGCGCGCGGCGACGATACGAGCCCAGGCACCCTTGGCCGCAAGCGACATTTCCGCCGGATCGGCAGGGAGCAGCTTGCTGGCGAGACCGGTCGGCAGACGGAGGATCTCGTCTTCAACTTCCTGGACCTGCGAACGCTGCGTTAATTTCGCCAGACGCTCCCAGAGGATGGGGGCGGCGGCGGTCGGGCTGATGCGACGAAGCAGACGGTTGGCGCGCTGGGCGGTGGCGAAATCCTCACTCTTCGTGAGCGCGACGAGCTCTTCGATGGTCAGCGGGTATTCCTTCGAGGAACGACGCTGATCGAGCAGCCGCTCCAGCTGGGCGAGCTTGGTTTCCGGCGTGGTCCCATCCGGAGCGTCATACACCTGCGGCTGCTTCGGATTAAGCGGCAGGAGCGGCTTATACGCGGGATTCAGTAGCAGCACCTGGCTCAAGGCGGACTGTACTTCAGGATTCTCGGACGATTTGGCGACGACGCGGACGCGCTCGAACCAAGCCTTGGCTTCCGGCGAAGCCATGACGAAAGAACGCGAGTGGTCGAAAATCGCTTGCTGCGCGGCGAGGCGCTTCTCAGCGACCGCGAGGTCGGCGAAGGTGGCGTCGGACGGAGCCTCGGCGGCCGTACCGACGAGAGAGGCGGCGCAGGCGAGGAAGAGGGAAAGGTGCTTCATGGTCGTATCGATTAGGGTGCGCTCAGATGGACCAGTTACCGCGCAGGGCCGGCGAGTGGAGGTGGTTGGCCTGGTCGTCGCCAATGAAGCCACTCGCATCTGACTTGAAGTTCAGCTTGCGGCCGAGACGGACGCAGAGGGCGGCCAGGTTGACGAGCGTTGAGCTGCGGAAGGCCTCGTTGACGCCGTAGCCGAACGGGCGCTTCTCGCGGGCACACACGTCGAAATCATCCTCTTGGTACTCCGGCAGCGGGAACTCGGCGGCCTTGACGAGCAGCTCCGGACGGCTGCAACGCATGCCGGCGAAGAGCTTACCGTTGGGCCCTTCGAGGAAGGGATTCTCGGGGTTACGCTCGGCGAGTTCGGATTCGAGGATGATGCGGGTGCCGTCCTTGTAGGTCATCGTGACGGTCTTCCAGACACCACAGGCCATGGCGTCCTGGGCGGGAGCGTCGCATTCGACGGTGACGGGGGATTCGCCGTCCTTGCCGAGGAA
>CAMDQP010000006.1 GCA_945906115.1 Opitutus sp. GAS368 | reverse complement strand
ACCTATCCCCATGCATCGACGCGACTTCATCAGCAAAGCCTCCCTCGCCGCCGCCGCGCTCAGCACCACTTCCCTCGCCGCCCAATCCTCTTCCACCCAAACCATGAGCTACACCCTCGCCCCCCTGCCCTATCCTCACGCCGCGCTCGAGCCGCACATCGACCAGGCGACGATGGAGATCCACCACGGCAAGCACCACAATGCTTACGTCACGAACGTGAACGCCGCCCTCGCCAAGGAAGCCGGCTTCGCCGCTCCGGCCGACGTCAATGCCCTCATCGCCGACCTCTCCAAGGTCCCTGAGTCCATCCGCACCGCGGTCCGTAACAACGCCGGCGGCCACGCCAACCACACCTTCTTCTGGAACATCATCTCCCCGAGCGGCGGCGGCGAACCCGTCGGCGCGCTCGGCGAAGCCATCCAGAAGGCCTTCGGTGGCCTCGAAGGCGAGAAGGGCCTCAAGGCTGCCTTCAAAGCAGCTGCGACCACCCGCTTCGGTTCCGGTTGGGCCTGGCTCATCGTCAAGGCCGACAAGTCCCTCGCCGTGACCTCCACGCCGAACCAGGACAGCCCCCTCATGAAGGGCGTCGCCGACGTGAACGGCACCCCGGTCCTCGCCCTCGACGTCTGGGAACACGCTTACTACCTGAAGTACCAGAATCGACGCCCCGACTACGTGGACGCCTTCTGGAAGGTCGTCGACTGGAAGAAGGCTAACGAGATCTACACTCAGGCCATCGCCTAATCGATTCGGTCATATCGGTCTTAAGAAGCGGCCCCTCGGCCGCTTCTTTGTTTGGCACATCCGCCCAGGTGTGCTGTCTTTACCTAACCCCGATGCGCTTCCTCCCGCTCCTTCTTCTGGCTTTGGCGACATCCGCCACCACCGCCGAAACCGCTTTGCCCCTCTGGTCTGAAGGCGTCCCCGGCAAGCGCGTGGCGCCGTCCAAGACGGTCCTCGACCGCATTGGTCCGAAAGGCAACCAGCCGGGCCGCGAGACCTTCATCAACGATCCGTCGATCACGGTCTACCCGGCCGCCAACCCGAACGGTGCCGCCGTCATCGTCTGCCCCGGCGGCGGCTATTGGTTCCTCTCGACCAAGAACGAAGGGACCGGCGTCTGCGAGTGGCTCAATAGCATCGGCGTGACGGGCATCCTCCTACGCTACCGCACCCCGACGTCCGACGAAACCCTTCCGCATGACTATCCCGTCCAGGACCTGCAGCGCTCGCTCGGCCTCGTTCGTGCCCACGCCAAGGAATGGAACATCGACCCGAAGCGCGTCGGCGTGATTGGGTTCTCCGCGGGTGCCAACCTCGTCGGCCACGCCTCGTGGGACCGCACGCCTCGCACCTACGAACAGAAGAAGGGCGTCGACGACCCGCGCGGCCCGGACTTCACGATCTTCGTCTACGGCGGCGGCTTTCTCGAGAAGGAGGACAAGACCAAGTTCCGCGAAGGCTTCTCCGTCCCCGCCGATGCCCCGCCCTGCTTCTTCGTGGTCGCGCACAACGACGGCGCCAACCCGCTCGAAGCGGCCAAGCTCTACATCGAGTACAAGCGCCAGAACATCCCAGCTGAGATTCACGTCTACTCTAAGGGCGGCCACGGCTTCGGCACCCGCCAGACGAAGTTCCCGGTCGACGGCTGGACCAAAGCCGCTGGCGAATGGATGGGTGCCGAAGGTTTCCTGAAGGCCGCCAAATAAGACCATGCGACTCCTGTCCTTCATTTTCCTCACCATGGCGGGCGGAGTATGCCACGCGCAAACCACCACGGCCGACGCCAGCCGACCGGTACAAGTCTACATCTTGCTCGGGCAGTCCAACATGGTGGGACTGGGCAAGGTCACTGGCCCGGATGGGTCGCTGGATTTCGCCGTGAAGACGAAGAAGAAATACCCGCACCTCATCGACGCGGCAGGCAACTGGGCCGAGCGACCTGACGTGCGACATGTCCGGGTCATGGTCGGCCGCAACGGCGGGATGCAACTTTTCAACAATGAGTTCCTCAAGGTTGGCGGCAAAACGCTGGGACCTGAATACGGCATCGGCCATCCGCTCGGCGACGCCGTGGCAGCCCCGCTCATGCTCCTAAAGAGCTGTATTGGCAATCGTAGCCTCGGCTGGGATTTGCTCCCGCCCGGCAGCGAACGCTACGTCTTCGAAGGCAAAGTCTACGCCGGCTACAAGGATCGCCCCGACGCCTGGCCCGTCGATGCGGCCAAGGGTACCGCCACGGTCCCCGCCCCGTGGGTCGACAAGGCGGGCAAGCCCATCGATTGGTATGCGGGTAAACAATACGACGACGACATCGCGAACGCGAAGAAGGTCCTCGCGGAACTTGGCAAGTACTACCCCGGCGCGACCCGCTACGAGGTCGCCGGCTTCTTCTTCTGGCAGGGCGAAAAAGACGTCGGCAACGCCGGCCACGCCGCTAAATACGAAGAAAACCTCGTGCGCTTCATCAAGCACCTCCGCAAGGACTTCGACGCCCCCAACGCCAAGTTCGTCCTCGCGACGCTCGGCGAGGCCACCAAAGGCAGCACTGGTAACGGCGGGAAGGTCCTCGAGGCCCAACTCGCCGTCGACGGCGCCAGCGGTAAGTATCCCGAATTCAAGGGTAACGTCGCCACGGTCTACGCCAACCCACTTTCCAAGGGCGGTTCTGGCAACAGCCACTACAACGGCAACGCCGAGACTTACATGGCCGTCGGCGAGGCGATGGGCAAGGCCATGGTCGAGCTTCTCAAGCGATGAACGCCGTGCTGCACCTCCTCACATTGCTGGCCTTCACGACGGTCCTCTCGGCCCAAGCGCTCGTCGGCGATGGGCAGGCGGACGATACCGCCGCGCTCCAGAAGCTCGTCGACGCCGGTGGCAGCGTACAGTTGCCCAAAGGGCGGTACCGCCTGACGAAGACGGTCACGGTCGACCTCGCGAAGCTCGGCGCCTCCAGCATCTCCTCCGACGGTACTGCCACGCTTATCATGGCAGGTCCCGGACCGGCCTTGAAAATCGTCGGCACACACGGCGGTACCGCTGCCCCGAAGTCGTTCAAGCCCGAGACCTGGGCCCAGCGTACGCCCGTCGTCCAAGGCCTGGAAATCCTCGGGGCGCACGCCGAGGCCGACGGCATCGAAGCCACCGGCACGATGCAGTTGACCCTCTCGCGCCTGACCATCCGCGAATGCCGCCACGGCATCCACCTCACCGACCGCAACCGTAACGTCGTTGTCTCGGAGTGCCACCTGTACCGCAACCGCGGCGTCGGCCTCTTCCTCGATCGCGTCAACCTGCATCAGACCAACATCCTCGGTTGTCATATCAGCTACAACCTCGGCGGCGGCATCGTCGCCATCGGCGGCGAAGTCCGCAACCTGCACATCGGTACCTGCGACATCGAGGCCAACCATGACGAGAACGGGCCGCCCTCGGCCAACATCCTGCTCGATTCCACCGGCGGCTCAATCGCGGAGGTCGCCGTCACCGGCTGCACCATTCAGCACACCCACAAGGCCCCTGGCGCCGCCAACATCCGCATTCTCGGCGCCGGCACGGACCCTTCCCTCCTCCGCCGTGAAGGCCGCGCGACCACCCGCGAAGGCCACGTCACAATCGTCGGCAACGTCTTCAGCGATGTCATGGTCAACATCGAGCTCCGCCAGGCCCGCGGCGTCACGATCTCCGCCAACACCTTCTGGGAGGGCTTCGAACATGACCTCCTCGTGGAGGACAGCTTGAACGTCGTCGTCGCCGGCAACAACTTCGACCGCAACCCGCGCTACCTCGTCAACGGCTTCAACCTCGCCGAACAGAACGGCATCGTCTTCCGGCGCACCGACGACTCCGCCTTCACGGGCAATATCGTGAGCGGTGTCCGTCGCCATCCCGCCGCGGTGCGCTTCGAAGGGGGCAAGCGCCTGCGCGTGCAGGATAACAGCATCCTCGACTCCGACGGTGAAGGCATCGCGCTGCGGGACGTCGCCGACAGCATCGTCTCTGGTAACCTCGTCCGGGACGGCCGTAAGGATCGCCTAGGCGCCGCGCCCGGCATCAGCGAACAAGACTGCACTGGTAACCTCATGCAAGGCAACCTGACCGCGAAATAGGCTCAGGCGCCGCCGCGGCGGATCTCGGAACCTTCGAAGCGGATGGACACGCGCCAGACCTTCTTGACACGGGTGATCACCTTACCGGTACCGGCGACGATAGTCTCGGGAATCTCGATGCGGTGCTGGTCGACCACGGCGTGGAAGCCACGCTCGGAGAAGATATCGATGAACATCGAGATCGCCAGAGGGTCGTCGAAGACGAGGGTCTCGATGTTGACGTGCGCCTGACCGGAGATGGCGTGGGCTTTGATGATCGGCAGGAATTTATCCTGGATCAGCTCGATGACCTGACGGAAGCACTCGGCGTTACGCTCCGCGTAGTCGTCCAAGCGGCGGACGAGGTCCTGACGGGCATGCTGGACGATCTGCGAGGCCAGCGGAATGGGCGAGATAAGGTCATACGTCTCTTCCGACAGCTCGAGGGAGCTCTGGTACTGCAGTTCCTTGATGATGCGGGCCTGGACTTCGGCAAGGGAGCCCTGCGCGTTGATGAAATGGTAGTGGAAGATGTCGCGCAGCGACTGCAGCGGCTCGTAGGTACGCTCCTTGAAGATGCGATAACGGTTGCGGGCGGCGTCAGCCGTGAGGTCGGTCTTGCGGACCTCGGCGAGCGGACCTCCTTCGCGGGCGGCCTTCTCGTTCTGGACGAGCGCTTCCTGGCCGCGCTTCAGCTGACGGCGGACGGACTCGTTCTCGTCGACGAACAGGACGAGGATATGGAAATGGGGTTTCGGGAAACGGACGCCAGTCGAACCGCGGAACTCCGTGCGCAGGTCATTGAGCTTCGCGAACAGGTGCTTGAGACACTCCACCTGCACCATCGAGCGCGGGAAGCCGTCGACGATGGCTCCGCTGACATATTCGTCGGCGAGCAACTTACGGAACAGGATTTCCACCACTTCGCGGTCGCCCACGAGCATGCCCGCGTCGATGCGCTTCTTAGCCTCGGGGCTCGAAAGCAAATCACTGACCACAATCGGGTCGGCGGCGTAATCGCGATACTGGAGGATGAACGCGGTGTTGGTCCCTTTACCCGCACCAGGGGCGCCGTTGAGCCAGAAGATCTCGCGGGGGAAAGCCAACTTCTCGCGGCCGATCTCCCGCTCCAGGCTGGACCAGACGGAATCAAAGATGATTTGTCCATCTTTGACCTCGAGGTCGCTGATGCCGTTGCCGGCGGGTCTGGGCTGAGCGTCGCTCATGAGGTTAAGGAACTAGAAGTAAATCGGCCTGCCTAACCTGCGAGGTAAAAAAGCGGCACAGCCGCTCCATTTTCAGGCAATTACTTCTTCCCGCCCTTGGACTGGACGTCATCCGATCCTGGCTTCACCACTGGCAAACCGGGGTCGCTTGAGCGATTCCGGCGGAACTGATAGCGGTTGATATCCTGCATCGAAAGCTGGTCGACGGTCTTCGGGTCGGCATTGAGACGTCCCTGCCAGTTGGATTTCACGCCGGCGAACTTAGCGTTAGGCTCGATGCCCATGCGCTCTTCCCAGTCCTTGATCTCCGCCTTGGTGCCACTGACGGAGGACTTGATGCGGTCGACGGACTTCAACTCGACCGTGTCCTTCGGACGAACCGTCGCGCCGAGCGTGTCCTGGAGTTCGATGTCAGACTTCTTCCGACCGATGGTGTCGTAGCGGCCGTGCCAGGTGTCGAGGGTGACGAGATTATTGCGCGTGTAGACCTGCTCCTTGCCAATGGAAGACATGCTCATCTCGAAGCGTTGCTCCATGAGTCCGCTGGTCTTGGAAGCCTTCTTCAGGCCCGCATTGAAATCGACAGCGTCGTCGACGCTTTTGCCGAAGCCCTTCCCTTCGATCGTAAACGGGACGGTACGTCCATCCGCGGTCTTGATGGTCTGCTTGGGAGCAGGAGCGGGAGTCGTTGAAGGGGTAGTGGCAGCGACAGCAGGAGCCGAGCCCGTGGGCCGCGGAGCGGTGATGATGCGAGAGTTGGCCGGAGTGCCCTCCAGCGGACGGCCCTCGGCATCATAGCGATACACTTGGGTTCCCTCGATACCCCCTTCGGCCGTGATGACCACGCCGGCCTTTATCGCACCAGCCGGACGCTCGACGGCTGACAGCGTCAAAGCAGACACGGCCAGCATGACGAGGATGGAGATGCGGGGTCGCAAGGCCAACCATCTTGGGGACCTTGGCGACCGACCTCAACCCCTTCTTAGCGGGGAATGGGGTGGGATTTGGTCTTCCAGATGAGCTTAGCGTATTCGCCGATCGAGCGATCAGACGAGAACTTGGCGCAGCGGGCGACGTTCCGGATAGCCATGGCGGCCCAGCGGCGACGGTCCAAGAAGGCCTTCTCGGCCTTGGCCTGGGCGTCCAAGTAGCTTCGGAAGTCAGCCAGCACCAGATAGGGATCACCGCCATCCAGGAGCGAATCGACCACCGGCGAGAGCGCACCGGCCTGTTCGGGCGTGAAGGTGTCGGAGCGAAGCCAATCGAGCAGTGCCGAGAGTTCCGGGTCGGCCGCGAGGACCGCGCGCGGATCGTAGCCATCAGCCCAGAGCTTCTCGACCGCTTCGACCTGCAGGCCGAAGATAAAGATATTCTCGGCGCCGACTTCTTCGGCGATCTCGACGTTAGCGCCGTCGAGCGTGCCGATGGTGACCGCGCCGTTGAGCGCGAGCTTCATGTTGCCCGTGCCCGAGGCTTCCTTGCCCGCGGTCGAGATTTGCTCAGAGAGGTCGGCGGCGGGGATGATGTATTCGGCGAGCGAGACGCGATAGTCCGGCAGGAACACCACCTTGAGCAGTCCGCGGACGCGCCCATCGCCATTGATAACGGCAGCGACCCGGTTGATCGCGTGAATGATGTGCTTGGCGAGGGCGTAACCCGGCGCGGCCTTGGCCCCGAAGATGCAGACGCGAGGCGTGAAGGCCCCGTTCGGCTCGTTCAGAATACGACGGTACAGGTGCAGGATATGCAGCAGGTTGAGATGCTGGCGCTTGTACTCATGCAGACGCTTGATCTGGACGTCGAAGAGCGCGTCGGGCGAGACTTCCACCCCGACGAGTTCCTTGATGCGGGCCGCGAGGCGGACCTTGTTAGCGCGCTTGATGGCGAGAAAACGGTCCTGGAATGCGGGTCGGTCAGCCAGGGCGTCGAGCGTGCGCAGGCGGCCGAGGTCGGCCTCCCAGCCCTTGCCGGCGACTTCGTCGCACAGAGCACCGAGCTGAGGATTGCAACCACGGACCCAGCGGCGGGGCGTGACGCCGTTGGTGACGTTCACGAACTTGCCCTTCCAGAGCTCATTGAAGCCCGGGAACAGATTTGCGCGGATGAGGCGGGAGTGCAGTTCGGCCACGCCGTTGACGTGATGCGAACCGACCACGGCGAGGTGGGCCATGCGGATACGCTTGGGTGAGCCTTCCTGGATGATGGAGAGTTCCGTCTTGCGGGCGTCGTCCCCTGGCCAGCGCTTCTCGACGTCCTCGAGGTGGCGACGGTTGATCTCGTAGATAATCTCGAGGTGGCGCGGCAGCACCTTCTCGAAGAGCGGCACGGACCAAGTCTCGAGAGCTTCCGGCAGCAAGGTGTGATTGGTGTAACTGAAGACCTGCGTACAAACGCCCCAAGCTTCATCCCAGGTGCGGCGATGCTCGTCGACCAGCAGGCGCATTAACTCGGCAATCGCAATCGAAGGATGCGTGTCATTCAGCTGGATGGCGACCTTCGCCGGCAGATTATCCAAGCTCGCATTGAGACGGCGATGGCGGCGCAAAATGTCCTGCAACGAGCAGGACACGAAAAAGATCTGCTGCACGAGACGTAGCTCCTTACCGCTCTCGGTGCTGTCGTTGGGGTAAAGCACCTTCGAGATGGTCTCGCTCGCATCACGCTCGCGCACCGCTTCGACGTAACCACCGCGATCGAAAGCCCTAAAATCGAACTCCGAATCGGCCTTAGATTCCCATAGGCGGAGGTAGTTAACGCTGCTGGCGTTGAATCCTGCGATCGGGATATCCCAGGGCACGCCGTGAAGATTCTTCGTCTCCACCAACTCCGCCGAATGATTACCGCGATCATCCTTGCTGTACTTCACCCGCCCATACAAAGGCACACTCACGCGGAAGTTCGGACGGCGCACGAGCCAGGGATTATTATTCGCCAACCAATTATCCGCGACCTCCACCTGACGGCCCAACGCAAAGGTCTGCCGGAATAAGCCGAACTCATAATGAATTCCGTAGCCGATAGCCGGGATATCCATCGTGGCGAGGGAATCGAGGAAGCAGGCGGCGAGGCGACCGAGCCCACCGTTACCTAGGCCCATATCAGCCTCTTCATCCGCCACCGCTTCAAGATTCTGGCCGAGTTCGGCCAAGGCCGCCGCCGCCACGTCGCGTAGGCCGAGATTGACGAGATTATTACAGAGCACCCGCCCCATGAGGTACTCCAAGGAGAAATAATAGACGCGGCGGACGTTCAACCTGGAATGCTGGGACTGCGTATCGATGTAGCGCGCAATCATCAGGTCGCGGGCGGCCATGCAGGTGGCCATCCACCAGTCGTTACGGGTCGCGGTGACGGGGTCACGGGCGAAGGTACTTTTCAAGTGACGCAGAATCGCATCGCAGTAAGCGACGACCTGCGAATCAGCTACGAGCTTTACCGCCGCCTGCTTGGCAGGCTTCGGGGCGGACTTGCGGGCCTTAAGCACCTTGACGGATTTCTTCGCGGGCTTCTTATTTTTAGGCATGATTGTAATTGAGGACAATCCACCTTAAGCCACAAGCGAGCCAAAACCGCGTCAGCCCTGTGCCAGCTCCCGCAACTTGCTCAAATCCAGCTTACCCGTGCCTAAAATCGGGATGGCGGGCACTTTCTTGAACACCTTGGGAATCCACAGGTTAGCGAGCCCTTCGGCCGCGAGCGCCGTGCGGATCGCCTCGACATCGACATCATCGACATGCAACACGACGAGCTGCTCGCCCTTGGCCGGATCCGCGATACTCGCGACGGCGACCTTGATTTCAAAGGAATCGGTCAGCTTCATCACCTTGCGCAAGGCATCCTCGACGGTGCCATGCGGGACCATCTCACCGCCAATCTTGGAAAAGCGGGAGAGTCGGCCGGCGAGGTGTAGGAAGCCGTCCTCGTCCATGCGCCCGAGGTCGCCCGTGCGATACCAGCCATCCGGCGTCATCGCCTTAGCCGTCTGCTCGGCATCGAGATAGCCCATGAAGATATTGGCGCCCTTGATTTCCAGGAGGCCCACCTGCCCGCTCGGCAAGACCTCGCCGGTCTCCGGGTCGAGAAAGCGGACGGCGACGCCGATGACAGGACGGCCGACGGAACCGCGGACATTGCCCAACCAGACGCCATCGGGACCTTCGGGGTCGAGCCGGTCGGGCACATTGACGGCAAGCACGGGGCTGGTCTCGGTGATGCCATAGCCTTCCAGAATCAACGTCTCCAGCTGGGCGGCGAAGGCATCGATGAGGTCGGTCGGACACTTCTCGGCCCCGACGACAGCCCATTCGAGAGACGCGAAATCGGCGGCCGTACCGCGCCGGAGATAAGGGCGCAGGAAAGTCGGCGTGCCGACGACGACCGTGACCTTCTCTTCCTTGATCGCCTTCACCGCAGCGGTCGAATCCAGTGGCGACGGCAAGGTCACCAAACGCGGCGGGCGAGAGAGGGTATACCAAAGCCCAATCGTGAAACCGAAGCTATGGAAGACCGGCAGGCTGCTCAGCAGGACCGCGTCGTCCGGCAGGATGTCCGCGTCGTCGATCTGCCGCAGGTTGGCCAGGATGTTACGGTGCGAGAGACGTACGCCCTTGGGCTGGCCGGAGCTGCCGCTGGTGAAGAGCAAAGCCGCCTCGTCGTCGCCGCCATGCTTCGGAAGCCCCATGCACGCCAGCACCCAGGAGGTCGGCAGACAGCGGATCAGGCTAATGCGGAAAGCGAGATCGGGACGTGAGTGCGCCGTCAGGAAGTCGGCGACGTCGAGGACGTGATCGCCCCACGGGAAGTCCGGAGACTTCTCGGAGAGCTTACTGCGGAACGCGCCGGCGGTGACGACGAGGTCCACCTCGGCGCGCTGGAGGCAGGAGAGCGCCTGCTCGCGACCGAGCGAGAAATTGAGGTTCACCGAGACCTTGCCAGCCAGTACGCAACCGAGGTTAGCCACCGCCGCCGCGACGCCCGGAGGCAGCACGATCGCGACACGCTTGGACGTCGTCCGGCGCTTCAACTCGCCCGCGAAGGCCCAGCCCAAGGCCAGCAGCGACGCTCCAGAGAACTCGCGGCGGGCTGAGGTGCGGTCGACCAAGGCGACGGTACCGCCCTTCTTCGCCAGACCCTCCGCGACCTCACGGCCGAGATGTCCTTCGAGGGATTTGCGCATGGCGAAGGCTTCCGCGGCGAGCTCGAGTAGACGCGAGCGGGTCTTGGCATGCTCGGCCACCGGAAACGGCTTCCCAATCGCGACGCCGATCGGACGCGGGAAATGCTTGGGTAACTTCCAGAAAGACTTTCCTCCGCTGTAGCTGAAGATTGAGCCCCACATGCCATCGATGGCGACGGCCAGGATAGGCGCGCCACCCCGGCGGGCGATCAGCTCGAAGCCTTTGCGCAGCTGCATCAGGCCACCGTTATGGGTGAGGCCGCCTTCGGGAAAGATGCAGACGACTTCACCGCGTGCGAGCGCTTCGCCCGCCTTGACGATGGCCTCCTTGGCCTTCGTCTCCGAAACCGGAATCGTCCCCATCAGTCGGCACATGAAGCCGATGAACTTATGCCGTTCGAAACCTTCCCAAGAGAGGAAGCGCACCGGACGACGCGACATCACACCCAACACCACCACGTCGGCATAGGCGACGTGGTTCACGATAAGGAGAACACCGCCTTCTTGCGGAATATTCTCCAACCCGCGGACACGGATGCTGTACCCGCACTTCAGGAGCAGCCAGCACAGGGTATGCATGACGCAATAACCCAACGACATCGACTTGTGTCGTCGCGGTGCCCGCCAAGCGAAGGCGACTAGGAAGATCGTGAGTAGGAGTAGTCCGAACGCGACGAACGTCAGGGCGACATAAAGCAGGAACGAGTAAAGCAGGGGCACCCCGACAAGGTGCGACCTCCGGCGACGGGTGCAAGCGAGTCCTTTCGGGTTGACCCCTCTCGTTCTGTGACTGCCCTATAGAGACCCGCGATGCGCGACTACGTCCTCAGACGGTTGCTGCTAGTCCCACTGACCTTCGTGGGCATCACGTTCGTCGCGTTCTGCTTCACCCGCTTCGTCCCGGGCGGCCCCATCGAACAAGCCCTCGCCGAGCGCCAGCAGGCCGACCGTAAACGCAGTACCGCGGCCCGCCCGAGCGGACCGGCCTCGCCCGAGGAGCTCGACAACCTCAAACGGCGCTATGGTTTCGATCGCTCTCTTATAGAGGCCTACGCCATCTGGCTCGGCGCCCTCCCCGGCCCAGCGGACTGGATCACGGTGCGGCTGGATAAGGACGGCAAGGCCGAGGCGGAGGTCGCCGACGACCTCAACCCAGGCAAATCCTTCAAGCTGACCATTAGCCAGGCCGGAAGTGCCACCACGGCGACCATGCCGGACGGCAAAGCCCGCGCTCACTGGTTCGCTTCACTCGCGCCCCTGCCCGACGACCCCGAGACAGCCACACGCGTACTTGTTTACCGCCAAGCCTACGCCGGCCTGCTGCAAGCGGAACTCGGCGATTCCACCACCAGCGATAAACCCGTCTGGGATGAGATCAAGGCGCGCCTGCCCCTCTCGGCTTGGTTCGGCGGCTGGTCCCTGCTGCTCGCCTACGCGATCTCGATTCCCCTCGGCGTCGCCAAGGCCCTGAAACGCGACGGCTGGTTCGACCGCGGATCCTCGCAGGTTCTTTTCATCCTCTATTCCGTCCCCGGATTCATCCTTGCCGTCGCGTTGCTGCACTTGCTCTGCTTCCATCTCGGATGGTTCCCGACCAAAGGATTTGACTGGGCGAACCTCAGTTGGGCGGGCCGCGTCCACCACACCATCGTGCCACTCGCCTGCGAGATGGTCGGTGCCTTCACCGCACTCACGCTCTTCACTCGTAACGGACTGCTCGACAACCTTGCCGCCGACTACGTGCGCACCGCCAAAGCCAAGGGACTGAGCCACATCCGGATCGTCTTCGTGCACGCGCTCCGCAATTCACTCATCCCCTTGGCCGCGACCTTCGGGGGCAACCTCGGCTTCTTCCTCACGGGTTCTTTCCTTATCGAAGTGACGTTCAATATCCCGGGCCTCGGCCTGCTGGGCTACGACTCACTCGTCCACCGTAACTATCCCGTCTTCCTCGGTCTCCTCACGCTTTCCAGCCTAGCGATGCTCCTCGGCAACATCGTCTCCGACCTCTGCGTCGCCGCCGTCGACCCGCGTATCCGGTTCGATAAATCCACATGAGCTTCTTCGACCCCATCACGCGACAGCGTTTCGACCGATTCCGTCGTAACCGCATGGGCTGGTGGTCGCTGCTCACGCTGGGCGCGATCTCGGCGCTCGCATTGCTGGGACCGTTACTCGTCGGCAACCGCCCCCTCGTGCTCAAGGTCGACGGCGTCACGCGCTTCCCCGTCTTCGCCGGTTTCATCTCCGGACGCGAACTCGGCCTCAAGATCGAAAGCGAACCTAACTATCGGCTCCTGGCCGAAGAGCTAAAACAGAACGGCCGAGGCTGGCTCGTCATGCCGCCCGTGCCCTTCGCCCCAGGCGAAGTCTGCGAGGTAATGCCGGCAGCGTCGCGCGATACCGAGGGGCGCTGGCAGGATCCTCGCGGCATCATCGCCGAAGGACGCATCTTCACGCTCAACGCCGACGGCAGCCGCCGGCAGACTTGGACCGTCATCGACGGCCGACCGCATGGCGACGCACGCTTATTCGCCGAAGGCGTCGGCGTCGCCCGCGCGAAATTCGCGGAAGGCAAGGTCGCCCAACGCGTACCGGCCGACGACCGCACCGACTGGGAGCCCAGAGAGGCCCTCCGGACACAGGTGCCTTCGCCCTGCCCACCCGGACTGGATGGGCATTGGCTGGGGACCGACGAATCCGGTCACGACATTCTCGCGCGGCTCTTCGGCGGCTTCCGCATCCTGCTGCTCTCTGCCCTCATCTTCCTCCCTTGCGTCTATGGTCTCGGCCTCATCCTCGGCGCCTCGATGGGGTACTTCGGCGGGTGGTTCGATATGGTCTGCCAGCGGCTGATGGAGATTTGGTCCAACATCCCGTTCCTCTACGCCATCATCTTCCTGGCCAGCCTGCTCGAACCCTCGCTGGCAATCCTCATCCTCATTCTCGTCGCGTTCTCGTGGATCGGGCTCGCCCAGCAGCTACGCGCCGCCGCCTATCAGGTCTCCGCCCGCGACTACGTCACCGCCTCCCGTGCGCTCGGCGCCGGCCACGCGCGCATCATCTGGCGACACATCCTGCCCAACTGCGCGACCATCATCCTGACCACGCTGCCCTTCAGCCTGCACGGGCTCGTCTTCTCACTGTCAGCGCTCGATTACCTCGGCTTCGGATTGCCGCCCACGGAGCCTTCGTGGGGAAACCTCCTCCAACAGGCTAAGGAAAATTGGAACGCCTGGTGGATCCTCGGCCCCACGCTCTGCTGCCTCGTCGGTACCATGGTCATGATCAACTCCATCGGCGAAGCGCTCCAAGACGCCTTTGACCTCCGTCGCGCCCAAAAATGAAAGCCTTGTTCGCCTTCCTCTTCGTCCTGACGACCGCCTCGGCCCAAACCTTCGAGGACCCAAAGGCCGCGGCCTACTTCGCCGAGCACAAGGACTTCTTCCATTACGCGACGCCGGCCGACCTCCCCAAGGACCTCGTCTGGCACGACGGTTCGGAGCAGAAGGAATTTGCGGATTCACGGGCCGTGCGCGGCGGCACCCTGCGCCAGTTCACGCCGTCCACACCGCCCACGCTCCGGCGCGTCGGCCCTAACGCCAACAACGGCTTCCGCGGCGAGCTTTACGATAATAACGACTTCGGCCTACTCTCCTCACACCCCAACACCGACGAACCGATCCCGGCCTTGGCGACGAGCTGGGCGATGTCGCCCGACGGCATGACGGCCTATTTCCGCCTCGATCCGAAAGCCCAGTTCACCGACGGGCAGCCGATCACCGCCGACGACTACTTCTACGCCTTCTACTTCCACCGGTCGCCCTGGGCCAAGGCCGACTGGTATGCCGACTTCTACACCCGCGAGTGGGGCGGCATCACGAAATACGGCGCACACACGATCGCCATCAAGGCGCCGCGCAAGCGGCCCTACCAGCTCGAGCAGCTCGGCGAGCTCCGCCCGCTACCGCGCAACTTCTTCAAGGACTTCGGCCCCAACTACGAAAAGCTTTACAACGACCGCTTCCAGCCAACAACGGGCGCTTACTTCGTCGGCCCGACCGGTTTCCAGCGCGAGAAATCCGTCACCCTCACCCGGGTTCAAGATTGGTGGGGCGACCATCGAAAGTTCTATCGCCACCGCTATAATCCCGATGTCATCGAATACGGCGTCATCCGCGAGATTGATAGCGCCTACGCCTCGATGCTGGCCGGCGAGATCGACTTCATGCCAATCATGATGCCGCGCTACTGGTACGGCACCAACGAGAAGAAGGCCTACCAGAACGGCTTCCTCACCAAAGCCCAGTTCTTTAACGACATCCCCCGCCCTCCCTACGGACTCTACCTCAACACGCAGAAGCCCCTCCTCGCCGACCTCGACGTCCGCGTCGGCCTGCAGCACGCCACCGACTTCCAGCGGGTCATCGACGGCTTCTATCGCGGCGACTACGCACGCCTGAACCAGTTCAGTGAAGGCCTGGGCAAATTCACCGACCCGTCCATCCGCCCGCGCCGCTATTCGCCCGAGCTCGCCCGCGCCGCCTTCGCCAAGGCCGGTTTCACCCAGGTCGGCCCCGACGGTATCCTTATGAACGCCGCGGGCGAACGGCTTTCGTTCCGCCTCACCTTCGATACCTCCGATCGCCGCAAGTATCTCGCGACCCTCGTCGAATCCGCCCGACGCTGTGGCGTCGAGTACCGCCCCGAGACGCTCGAGCACACCACGATGTACCGCAAGGTCATGGAAAAGAACCACGACATCGTCTTCTGGGCTTGGTCCGTCTCCGGCCGCATCCCGGCCCTCTGGGAATCGCACCACACCGACAACGCCGTCGAGAAACTGGCGGACGGTCGCAAAGTACCGAAGCGCCAGACAAACAATATCACCGGTATCGACGACCCCGCGCTCTCCAAACTCATCGACCAGTTCCGCAACGCCACCGAGGAAGATGAGATGATCAAGCTATCATTCCGGATGCAGCACCGCATCCACGACCTCGCCGACTTCATCCCGGGCTTCAAGGTGCCCGGCTACCGCATCGCCCACTGGGGTTGGGTCAAGTTCCCGGAGGGCTTCGACGTCCGCTCGGCCGAAGACCCAGGGCAATACGGCCTCTTCTGGCTCGACCCGAGGCAACGCGAGGTCGACCTCAAGGATTTCCTCGACGGCAAGGTGCGAGGTGCGCCGAAGACCGTCATCGAAGACCGCTGGCGCACCGAATGACCGCCGTTCTTCCTTTCCCTTCACCGCCCCCCGACCTATGTTGCCGACCATGTCCGCCGAGCCTCTCCTGAAAGTCCAGGACCTCAGCGTCACCTTCCGCACCGGTGACCGCGAGACCGTCGCCGCCGAAGGCGTCAGCTACGAACTCGCCGCCGGCGAAGTCCTCGCCGTCGTCGGCGAATCCGGCTCCGGTAAGTCGGTCTCAGCCCTCGCCCTTACCCGCCTCCTGCCGCCTGAGCCGTCCTGCTCGCTTTCCGGATCGGTCAAACTGGCTGGCGTCGAGCTGCTCGGCCTCCCCGAGGATAAACTCGCCAAGGTCCGCGGTGGCTCGATCGCCTACATCTTCCAGGAACCCGGCACTTCCCTTAATCCGGTGTACACCATCGGCTTCCAGATTGGCGAAGCCGTCGCATTACACCGACCGGACGTCAAAGACGTCGAGGCCGAGGTCATCCGCTCTCTCGCCGAGGTCCACATCAACGACCCCGAACGCGTCGCGAACCAATACCCCCACGAACTCTCCGGCGGCATGCAACAGCGCGCGATGATCGCCATGGCGCTGGCGTGTAACCCGCAGATCCTCGTGGCCGACGAGCCGACCACGGCGCTCGACGTGACTATCCAGAAGGAGATCATGGACCTCCTCGCCCGCCTCCGTCGCGAGCGTGGCATGAGCATTGTCCTCATCACCCATAATTTCGGGATCATTGCGAACTTCGCCGACAAGGTCGCGGTGATGTGGAAAGGACGCATCGTTGAATCCGGCCCGGTCGAACAGATCATGCGCACGCAGTCGCACCCTTACACCAAGGCCTTGATCGCCTGCATCCCGCGCCTCGGCCAGCGCCGCCGACGCCTCACCACCCTGTCCGACGAACTCAAGGTCTCCCGATGAACGACAACCTTCTCGAAGTCAGCGACCTTTCCGTCCACTACCCTGGCCGCGCCGCCTGGTTCTTCCAGAAAGCCGAACCGAAGAAGGCCGTGGACGGCATCTCCTTCGTCGTGCCGAAGGGCAAGACTGTCGGACTCGTCGGCGAATCCGGCTCCGGCAAGACGACGACTGGCCGCGCGATTGTAAAGCTCGCGCCGCTGACCGCCGGCAAGATTCTCTACCACGGAGAAGACATCGGCGTCCTCTCGAACTCCGACTTCCTCCCTTGGCGTAAGAAGATCCAGATGATCTTCCAGGATCCGTACAATTCGCTCAACCCGCGCGCTGACATCCTGAGCATCCTCTCCGAGCCACTTGAGATCCACTTCCCGCAGATGACGCGCGCCGACCGCGAAGCCCGCTGCGCCGAACTCCTCCGCAGCGTCCAGCTCCCCGCCGAACACCTTCGCCGCCACCCGCACGAATTCTCCGGCGGCCAGCGCCAGCGCATTGGCATCGCCCGGGCTCTCGCCGTGCAGCCGGAGCTCATCATCTGCGATGAGCCCGTCTCGGCGCTCGACGTCTCCGTCCAGGCCGAGGTCGTGAACCTCCTCCAGGACCTGCAGGAACAGTTCGGCCTCACCTACCTCTTCATCGCCCACGACCTCGCCGTCGTCGAACATGTCAGCGACCACATCCTCGTGATGTCCAAAGGCAAAATCGTCGAGCATGGTACGCCGGCCGAGATTCTCGGCAACCCGCAGCAGGCCTACACCAAGACGCTCCTGGCCGCGGTGCCCCGGTTCTGATGTCCGCAGAAGCCCAGTCTAAGCTCGATGGCACGACGCGCGGCCTCGGCCTGCTGCTCATTGGCATGGCCGCGTTCACCACCTGGGATCAATGGGCTATCTGGAGCACCAAGGACGACTACACGTTCGGCTACCTCGTACCATTCTTCTGCGCTTACGTGCTCTGGGATCGCTGGGAAGAGCTGCGCGCCCTGCTGACGGGCGAACGGGCGGACGTCGCCGCGCCAACCTCCCAAGGTTTTCTCACCCTCGCCCAGCTGCTGGCGTTCGCCTCCCTCGCGCTCTTCGGTTTTGGCGCCGCCGCCCGGGCCATCTTCGGCACCGGCATCGGCCCCACCCTTGCCATCTGCTTCGGTCTAGCCGGCGCGGCGCTCGCCTTCACCTTCCTCTCCGTCCGCGGGCCGTCGGAAGCCGTCGCGACCTCAGCCTCTCGCTGGCGGGCCGTCGGGCTAATGCTTTTTCCCACGTGCGTCTGGATGATTTCCGGCCCCTTCCTCTTCCTCGTCGACAATCAGATCAAGGGCGAGCTCCTCACCAACGTGACGGAAATTGTCTCCGGCATTCTGCGCGCCAACGATCACGCCATTCGCGTCAGCGGTAATACGATCATCTTCCCCAACGGCGATGCGGTCGGCGTAGCGGAGGCCTGCTCGGGCATCCGTTCGCTCTCGGCCTGTGTCTTCGCTGGCGCTTTCCTCGGCGCAGTCTTCCTCGAAGGCGGCTTCCCGGGCGCGATGCTTCGCCGTGTCGCGATGATCGGCCTCGCCGGCTTCACCGCCATCTTGCTCAACATCGGACGCAACACTTACCTTACCTTCCACGCGCTACACCACGGCTCAAAGTCACTGGAACGTGACCTCGCCGGCATCGAACACGGCCAAGCCGGTTTCTCCTCCTTCGGCACCGTCCATGATTTGGCTGGCAATGTCGCCATGGTCGCCGCCTTGATTATCCTCGTGGCCTTCGTCCCGTTGCTCAACCGACTCGGACGCCCCCGCGACAACCAAACCTCCGCATGAGAATCCTTTTCGTGACTCCCGAGCTGGCGCCCTGGTCCAAGGCCGGCGGCCTCGGCGATGCCACCGTGGCGTTGGGGAAGGCTTTGGCCGCGAAGGGACACGAGGTCCGCGCGGTGACGCCCCTGTACGGCTCCGTCCCCGGTCGCGAGAAGATGGGCACGCTCATCGAGTCGCTCAAGG
The DNA here is from genome assembly GCA_945906115.1 of Opitutus sp. GAS368. Lineage (GTDB taxonomy): Bacteria > Verrucomicrobiota > Verrucomicrobiia > Opitutales > UBA953 > UBA953. The sequence goes on along the minus strand of CAMDQP010000006.1, from coordinate 6,930 downwards.
TCGGCGTGAGCGGCGACGCCCGCAAGGCCGGCTGCCGTATCCGCACGCTTCAGGTCTCGCCAAATTTCGAAGCCTGGTTCGTCGAACACGAAGATTTCTACGGGGCCCGCGAAATCTATCCGGCGCGGGACGATGCCGGCGAACGCGCCGCCTTCTATGGACGTGCCGCTCTGGACGCATGCCTGACGACCAGCTGGATCCCCGACGTCATCCATTGCCACGACTGGACCGCCGGCCTTGTGCCTGTACTCCTGAATACCACCCTCAAGCAGTCCGCGCTCGGCCAAGCCAAGACCGTCATCTCGATTCATAACCTACAGCACCAAGGCCTCTACCCGAAGCGTATCATGGCCTACCTCGGCCTGCCCGCCTTCCTTTGGAGCCCGCAGGAACTCGAGTGCCTTGGCGGCGTCAACTTCCTCAAGGGTGGCATCCTCCACGCCGCCAAGGTCATCACCGTCAGCCCGACGTACGCCAAGGAGATCCTCACCCCGGCCTTCGGCTACGGACTGGACGATGTCGTGCGTCGCCGCGCGGGCGACCTGCGGGGCATCCTTAACGGCGTCGACCGCGACGAATGGAACCCCGAGGCCGACGAGCATATCGCCGCCGCATTCTCAGCCAAGAAGCCCGCGGGCAAGGCCGAGTGCAAAACCGCCCTACTGCGCGAGCTCGATCTCGCCATCGATCGTGACGTTCCGCTCGTCGGCGTTGTCTCGCGCCTCTGGGAGCAAAAGGGCCTGGACCTCGCCGTCAGCGTGCTCCCGAAATTCCTGCGTGAAGGTAGCTTGCAGTTTGTGCTCCTCGGCAGCGGTGACGCCTGGTTGGAAAAAGAGTTCAAGCGACTCGCTGTCGACTTCCCCGAGCTCTGCGCCGTCCGCATCGGCTACGACAACGGACTCTCCCACCGGATTGAGGCAGGGTGTGATTTTTTCTTGATGCCCAGCCGCTTCGAACCGTGCGGCATGAACCAAATGTATTCGATGGCCTACGGCACTCTCCCGATCGTTCGCGCCACCGGCGGCTTGGCCGACACCGTGAGTGGCTGGGACGGGAAGAAGCAAGGCACCGGGATTATTTTCGAGCATGCGGACCAAGGCGGCATCGAATGGGCCCTCAACCGGGCGCTAGAACTTTATCAGCACCCGGCGACCTATAAGTCACTGCAGAAGACCGCGATGGCGTCGGAGTTCAGTTGGGCGAAGTCTGCCGATGCCCACCTCGAGTGTTATCTCGATTAAGGCCAGCGATTTCACGCTTAAAATAAAGCACCGCTGGCTTCTTTTTAAACAAACGTTGGTGCTTATTCGCCAATCTTTACACGATTGTCGAAATATATGGTGAATTGGCAAACTTTGAGCACATCGGGAGACGCCATGAAGCACACCTCCATCACCCTCCTCACCCTCACCGCTGCCGCGAGCTTTGCTCAGTCGGCGCCCGCCTCTGCCTCGGCGTTCACCACCACGGGCAACCTGTCGTACACCAGCGATTACGTCTTCCGCGGTATCACGCAGAATGGCGGCAAGACTGCCCTCCAGGGCGGCTTCGATGTTTCCCATGCCTCCGGCCTCTCGGCTGGCGTCTGGGCTTCGAACGTCAACTGGACTAACACCACTCTGGAAGTGGATCTCTATGCCAACTACGGCTTCAGCCTCACGAAGGACATCGCTGCCTCCGTCGGCTACCTGGCTTACGTCTACGAAGGCAACTCCTCGCTCAACACCAGCGAGTTGAACGTCTCGGCGACCGCCTACGGCCTCACCGCCAAGATCTCCTATGCCACTACCGATTACTTCGGTATCGTTGGCTCCGGCACCATGTACTACGAACTGAACTACGCTTACGACATCGCCGCCGTGAAGGGGCTCTCCCTCGCCCTCCACTACGGGATCACCGACGGCAAGAGCGCTACCTCGAACGATAAGGATTACGCCATCGCCCTCTCCTACCCGATCGCGGGCTTCACTGGCACCGTGTCCTACTCGAACGGCAGCGGCACCTACGCTGGCGCCTACGAAGGTATCACCGCTGTCTCCCTCAAAAAGACCTTCTAAGGTCTGAGCTGAAACTCCTAGTAAAAGGGGTGCTTTCCTAAAAGGAGAGCACCCCTTCTTCTTTGTTGGGTTGAAAAACGCCCCGGGACAGTAATGTTGCCCTTCCTCCATGATCGAGTCCGCCCGCAAACCTGACTGGCTCCGTGCCAAGCTCCCCAGCGGCCCGGACTTCCTGGAAACCAAAAGGAACGTCGACGAGCATAAGCTACACACGGTCTGCCAGTCCGCGCAGTGCCCCAACATGGGCGAATGCTGGTCCCGCGGCAGCGCCACGGTGATGATCCTCGGCAACGTCTGCACCCGCTCGTGTACCTTCTGCGCCGTGCTCTCCGGACGACCCAGCGAACTTGACCTCGGCGAGCCAGCCCGCGTGGCCGAGTCCATCGCGCTGATGAACCTGAAGCACGTGGTCATCACCTCGGTCGCCCGCGACGACCTCAAGGACGGCGGCGCCTCCGTCTGGGCCGCGACCGTTCGCGCCACCCGTAACCGTTGCCCGAACACGACCATCGAAGTCCTGCCGGCCGACTTCCGCGGCGAACAGGAGCACCTCGACACGCTCCTCGACGCGCGCCCCGACATCCTCAACCACAATCTCGAGACGGTCGAACGCCTCCAGCGCCCGATTCGCAAGACCGCCCGCTACGACCGCTCCTTCTGGGTGCTCAAGCACGCCAAGTCCCGCGACTTCATCACGAAGACTGGCATCATGCTCGGCATCGGCGAACAGAAGGAAGAAGTCGCCCAGGTCATCCGCGACATCGCCGCGGCCGACGTTGATATCCTGACCATTGGCCAGTATCTCTCGCCCAGCAAGGAACACGCGCCCATCGACCGCTGGGTGACGCCCGATGAATTTGCCGAGTGGAAAACCTTCGCGCTCGCCGCCGGCGTCAAGCACGTCGAATCCGGACCTTTGGTACGCTCCTCCTACCGCGCTGACGAACAAGTCGTGAAGTTCAGCCTGATGGATCGCCGCCAGCGACCCGCCCGCTAACCCGTGGAAGGCCTGCCTCCCGTCGATTTCCGCGGCGAGCTCAACGATGAGCAGTACGCCGCAGTGACCTCGCCGCGCGGACCCGCGCTCGTACTCGCCGGCGCTGGCTCGGGCAAGACCCGCACCCTCACCTACCGCGTCGCTTGGCTCCTGCACCAAGGCGCCATGCCCTGGGACATCCTCCTGCTGACCTTCACGAACAAGTCGGCGAAAGAGATGCTCGAACGCGTCGAGGACCTCACCGGCGTGCCGCGCGGCCAGTTCTGGGGCGGCACCTTCCACTCGATCGGCCAACGTATCCTTCGCCGCAACGCGGCGGTGGCCTCCCGCTCGCCCGACTTCACCATCCTCGACCAGAAGGAATCGGAACAGCTGTTCTCCGAAATCGTGAAGTCGATCGACGGTGCGTTCATCAAGGACAAGACAAACCCCAAGGCGGCCGTCATCCTCGACGCCTATTCGCACGCACGTAACACGCTGCGCCCATTGCCGGACGTCCTCGCCGAACGCCTCGACTGGATGAAAGGCGGCCCGGAGAAGCTGATGCAGTTCTGCACGGGCTACGAGGCCGCGAAGAAGGAGCGGAACCTCTGCGACTTCGACGACCTACTCAGTCTCTGGCTTTTCGTCCTCGAGAACGACCCGGCCGCCCTTGCCCACTATCGTCAACGCTTCCAACACATCCTCGTGGACGAGTTCCAGGACACGAACCGCCTGCAGAGCCGCATCATCGACCTGCTCGCCAGCGAGCACCAGATCATGGCCGTCGGCGACGACGCGCAGTGCATCTACACGTGGCGTGGCGCCGACTGGGAGAATATCGTGGCCTTCCCGAACCGCCATCCGGGCACGCTAATCCACACGATCGACACGAACTACCGCTCGACGCCGGAGATCCTGGCCTTCGCCAACGAAATCCTCAGCCACCGTCCGCGCATCGAAGGCTTCGACCGCCGCCTCAAGGCCGTCCGCCCGCGCGGCCCGCAACCCACCGTTTTCACCGTCGGCGACACGTCGCAGCAAGCGAAGCTCGTGGTCCGCAAGATCATGCAGCTGCACCACGAAGGGCACGCCCTGGCGGACATACATGTGCTCTACCGCGCGCATTACCAGTCGCTCGACCTGCAGATGGAACTCAACGCGACAGGCGTGCCTTTCGTGATTACCAGCGGCCATAAGTTCTTCGACCTCACGCACGTGAAGGATATCCTCGCACACCTGCGCTTCGTCCATAACCCCCTCGACCAGGTCGCGCTCTCCCGCCTGCTCTGCCTGCTCCCGAAGGTCGGCCCCGTCGCCGCCGAGAAGATCAGCAAGGCTGCTCGCGAGGCCGAGCAGGCCCATGGGCGCGGCATGGTCCGAGCGCTGCGTGTCGATACCGTGCTCAAGCGCGTACCAGAATCAGCCAAGGACGACTTCAACGACCTCACCCTCACACTCGAGGACATGCTCGAAGGCCTCGAGGCCGCCAAAGCCAAGCCCGACCCCGTCGTTCCTGCGCCCGACCTATTCGTCGCCGCCTCCGATAAGAAGTCCGTCAAAGTATCCCGCACACCCGCCGAGACCGTCCGCGTCTGCATCGAGGGCTGGTATGGTAGCTTCCTCAAGACGATTTTCCCGGACTGGAAGGAACGCGAGCAGGACCTCCAAGGCCTCATCGGCTTTGCTTCTAAGTTCGAGGATGTCGGCGACCTCGTGGCTCAAGTGGCCCTCCTGAACGGCGAGTCTTCCGACAAGAAGGCTGAGCCGGAGGAGGACATGCTCCGCCTCACCACCATCCACCAGTCCAAGGGACTCGAGTTCCCCATCGTCTTCCTCTTAGGGGTCGCCGACGGGCTCCTCCCACTGACCCGCGCTATCGATGAAGGCGACGTCGAGGAGGAGCGCCGGCTGTTCTACGTCGCCTGCACCCGGGCCGAAAACATGTTGTTCCTTTTCGCCCCCCGCTTCGCAGTCTCCGGCGAAGGCTATCGCCCGCTGGATCCCTGCCGTTTTCTGGAAGAAATGAGCCCGGATTGTTACGAATTGGCGGATTATGCCCACCGTCGGCTCTGAGTTCGTATGACAGCCAGATGGGGGTAGGTGCTTGCCTTTGCCTTGGGCGGGCATTTATGACTCACGCAAACTTTTATCCGCTATCGCCATGCCCAAGGTACTCGTCGCCGACAAGATCTCGCCCACCGGAGTCGCCCTCCTCAAAGCCCAGCCGGGCTATGAGGTCGTCGAAGCCTACGGCTCCACCCCTGAGCAGGTCCTGGCCCTTGTCGCGGACGTGGACGCCATCCTGGTCCGCTCCGAGACCCAGATCACCCGCGAAGTCCTCGCCGCCGCCCAGCGCCTCGTCTGCGTCGGCCGCGCCGGCGTAGGCGTCGACAATATCGACGTCGAAGCCGCCACCGAACGCGGCGTCATCGTGATGAACACCCCTTCGGGCAACACCGTCGCGACCGCCGAGCTCACCTTCACCCACCTACTCTGCCTCGCCCGCCCGGTGCCGGAAGCAGTTCAGTCCATGCGCGAAGGCAAGTGGGACCGTAAGTCCCTCTCTGGCTCCGAGCTCTTCGGTAAGACCCTCGGCGTACTCGGCCTTGGCCGCATCGGGGCCGAAGTCTCCAAGCGCGCCCTTGCGTTCGGCATGAAGGTCCTCGCCTACGATCCGTATCTCACCGAAGCCCGCGCCAAGGCCCTCGGCGTCTCCATCGCCACGCTCGACGAAGTCTTCGCCCTCTCCGACTACATCACCGTCCACATGCCCCTCATCGAGAAGGGCAAGCAGGGTGAGACCGAAGGCATGGTTGATGCTGCCGCTTTCGCCATGATGAAGAAGGGCGTGAAGATCGTGAACTGCGCTCGCGGCGGCATCGTCGATGAGACCGCCCTCGCCGAAGCCCTGAAGTCCGGCCAGTGTGGCGGCTGCGGTTTCGACGTGTTCGTCGAAGAACCCCTCGCCAAGGACCACCCGCTCCGCTCCCTCCCGAAGGCCCACCTCTCCCCGCACCTCGGCGCCTCCACGGCCGAAGCCCAGGAGAACGTCGGCGTCGAAGTCGCCGAAGCCGCGATCACCGTGCTCGGCGGCGGCTCGCCCGCCAATGCGGTCAACCTGCCTTCCGTCGACTCCCAGACGCTCGCCGCAATTAAGCCGTTCCTCTCCCTCGCGCAGAAGCTCGGCGCCATCGCTCGTCAGCTCGCCGCTCCAGGTCGCATCGAATCGCTGCGCCTGACCACCTTCGGCACCGGCTCCGACCAGGGCGCCAACGCGATCGCGCGCGCCATCCAGCGCGGCTACCTGCGCGGTATCGTCGAAGGCGTCACCGACGTGAACGCCCCGGGTAAACTCAAGGCCCTCGGCGTCGAGGTCCAGACCGTCCGCTCTTCCGCCGAAGCCGACTACAAGGAGCTCATCCTCGTCGAAGCCGTGCTCGCGGGCGGCAAGTCCGTCTCCGTCGCTGGCACCGTCCTCGGCAAGGCCCAGTCTCCTCGCATCGTCTCGATCAACGGGCGCACCCTCGAGTTCATCCCCGAAGGCAAACTGCTCCTCATCGAGAATCAGGACCAGCCCGGCATCATCGGTGCCCTCGGCACCCTGCTCTCCAAGGAACGCGTGAACATCGCCAACATGGCCCTCAGCCGTTCCGGTGGTTCCAACGCCCTGGCCGTCTACCAGCTCGACACCGCTCCGGGCGCCGCCGCGATCGCGGAGATTCTGCGTAATCCGGCGATCGTCAGCGCCAAGCTGATCGAAGCCTAAGCGATGTTCGCGGCCATCGGAATCTTCGCTCTACTCGGCTACCTCCTCGGTTCCGTCAACTTCGCCGTGCTCGTGGCGAAGAAGCATGGTATCGACATCCTAAAGGAAGGCTCCGGCAACCCCGGCGC